>NZ_JAKNRV010000380.1:0-4706 GCF_023072625.1 Pseudomonas emilianonis | reverse complement strand
TCTTCGTAATTTTCCTGCTCGAAGTATTCCTTGAAGCCGACTGGCATGCCCAGGCCGCTGGCCATTTCGCGGTGGATCTGCGACTCGGTGGTGCGCGCACCGATGGCGACCCAACTGAGCAGGTCTTCAAAGTAGCCGGCGGCCATAGGTTGCAGCAACTCGGTGGCGACCGGCAGGCCCAGGCGCAGCATTTCGCGCATCAGTTCGCGGGACAGACGCAGGCCCGCGGCCATGTCATCGCTGCCATCCAGGTGCGGGTCGTAGGCCAGACCTTTCCAGCCGATGGTGGTACGCGGTTTTTCGACGTAGGCGCGGATTACCAGCAGCATCTGGTCGCTGACTTCCAACGCCAGTTTCTTCAGGTTGCGTGCGTACTCCATGGCCGATTCCGGGTCGTGGATCGAACACGGGCCAACGATCACCAGCAAACGTGAATCTTCGCCATTGAGGATGGCGCGCACGGCTTGGCGATGGGCGTGGATTTGTTCATTGAGGAATGGGCTGAGCGGCAACTGGTGCTTGAGCTCAAGGGCGCTGGGCAAGCGCAGGGTCAGTGCTTCATTGGCGCTGGTCAGGGCAGAAACGGGCAGAGCGGCGACGGAGGAGTTCATCTTCAAGGCTTCCTGGGCAAGCGGCGGGCGATTCCCGCGCGCTCTGCCCTACTGGGGTGTTCGACAATTGGCCGTAGTGGCTACGTGTGCTGGCTTGCCACCGATAGGCGACCGATCGGAGGCGGCAGGCTGTCCCGAGCGGAGCTTGCTAAATCGCCATGCGGTGCTGGTGTCGTAGCGGTAATAGGTGGCGTAGTTCATGTCGTGATTCCTTTAAATGTTCTTGATCAAACAAAGTGTTCAGGGCTGAAAAAGCAAAACCCCCGATCGGGGAGCCGACCGGGGGTTAGATTTCTCTGGTAGGCGACCCCTTGAGCAGTGGGCGCCGATTTCAGGTATCAGGCGCGCCAGTGGCTAAACCAATACCCAAAATAAAAGCTGACTCGTGCACTCAAACCGTTCACACGGGTAGCCAACACCGAGCGCGAGGCGCTGGCAGCAGGGCAAACCTGAGTGTGGGTGAGTTGCAACATGGTGTTTCTCCAAATGATGGTGGGAGCTTACTAGAGGCGCACGGGTGGATTCAATCAGTAATTTCTATTGTGTGGAGGTACTTACGGCTATGGGGTGAGTGCCGATATGCTGGTCGCCACTCGATACTGATTGCTGGGACGCGACCATGACTGCCTTGACCCTTGCGGTTGCTCAATCCATTTCCATCGCGGGCGACGTGCCGGCCAATATCCAACGGCACCTGGCGTTCATGCGCGCAGCGGCTGGGCATGGCGTGCAACTGCTGGTGTTTCCAGAGCTGTCGTTGACCGGCTATGAGCCGTCCTTGGCGGGTGAATTGGCGATAGCACCCGCGGACGCGCTTTTAACGCCTCTGCGCGAGATGGCGCGGGCGCTGCGCTTGACCGCCGTGGTGGGCATGCCGATCCGCTTGACGCCAGGGGCGGGCGTGTTGATCGCCGCATTGGTGCTGGGAGCAGACGGTTCGCTTGCGGTTTACACCAAGCAGCATCTGCATCCCGGCGAAGAGGTGGCGTTTGTCGCGGGGCAGGGCGGTGTTGCACTCGAGTGGGGGGATGACCGAATTGCGCTGGCGGTCTGCGCAGACTTCTCCCACGCCAGCCATCCACGTCAGGCCGCACAAGCGGGAGCCACGGTATACGCCGCCGGCGTGCTGATCAGCGAAGGCGGCTACGCAACGGACAGTGCGCTGCTTCAGGGCTATGCCGCCGAGCATGGCCTGGTGGTGTTGATGGCCAATCACGGTGGCCCATCGGGCGGCTGGGCGTGTGCGGGGCGCAGTGCTATCTGGGCTGCCGATGGGCATTTGCTTGCTGCCGCGCCGGGTGTGGGCGATGCACTGGTCATTGCTCATCGCGACAGCGGGCGCTGGACCGGCCGATCGGTAGCGCTGTGTGCTGAAGAGGTTCGATGACATGACGTTTCACTTGCGCGCGGCGACTGACCAGGATCGCTCATTTGCCCGGACGCTGACCTACGAGGCCATGCGCGGCTACTACGCGCAATACGATTTGCTGTGGTCCAACGATGGTTTCGACGTCGCCTGGGCGGGGCGCGAGAATTGGTTGATCTGTAGCAACGACACCGTGATGGGCTTCATCAGCCTGAGTCGCGATAGCCAGGCGCTGTATATTCGCGAGTTGCATATTCTCGAATCTTTGCGTGGGCGCGGAGCAGGCAACTGGGTACTGGAGCAAATGGCGCTCAAGGCATGCGGCCAAGGTCGCGGTCTTTTACGGTTGACCGTGTTTAAAACCAATCCGGCAAAAAGGCTTTATCAGCGCAAGGGTTTGCAAGTTGCGGGTGAGGAAGCATGCTTCTGGCGCATGGAGCGCGATTGTCGGCCCAAACCTGTGGACCAATAAGTGACTCATTTGCGCAAAACAGGCACAGCTGTTTAATAAGCGCATACTGCGTTTAGGATAAAATTTCCTGTTCCTGCCTCAGGGGCTCATTCATCGGCAAGGATGATGCCTTCTTTCATGCCCAGAAGGACCGCTACCTTATGGGCCTCTCCACGCCGTCCTTTCTTGCGCCCGGCGAGCACCTGATAAGTGGTTGCGGGGTCGACACCGTGTTCCCGGGCGAACGCTTGAACTGACTTACCTTGATGTTCAAGCCAAGCCTTGGCTTGTGCAGCAGTACGAATTCCGGGCATAGTTCAAAACCGTTCAAGTTTGTTTAATCAAGGGATGAACGTATCACCTCTTGAAGGGTGCCAATTTAGGATCATACATCCAAATGAGTGGAATCGGTTCGCGTTTAAGGCAAGAAAGAGAGCGGCTTGGCTTGTCGCAAAAAGTGTTTGGCGAAATTGGAGGCGTAGAAGCGAACGCACAAGGAAAATATGAAAACGGTGGGCGTGCCCCGAAAGCCGATTATTTATCGCGTGTGGCCGAAAGAGGCGTGGATCTCCTTTACGTATTAACGGGAGCTCCCACGCCGGCTCAAATGGATAATCTGAGTCAGATAGAAGAAAAAGTGCTGGGCAACTACCGGTCGATGTTCAAAGAGGACCAGGATGCAATCAGCCGGTTGACCTCCACCTTGGCCGAACATTCGGCAACCCTGAAAGTGAACGGCAAATTCAAGCTATAGCCCGCAATTCCTGACCTTTCGCCCAGAAAACAGCGCTGCTCGTCGTTCGACGGGCACGCTCTTCGCGCTCAAACGCTATATATATGACACTTGCAACTAGGTCTGCGCCTTGGTTTTTTGCTAAGGTGTTCAGCAACCTATAAGACCATATCGCGAGGTGTCTGCTTGATTAGGGTGCTAGTAGTCGATGACCATGATCTCGTTCGTACAGGCATTACACGAATGCTGGCTGACATCGATGGCCTGCAAGTAGTCGGCCAGGCTGAATCGGGGGAGGAGTCCCTGATCAAGGCCCGGGAGTTGAAACCCGATGTGGTGTTGATGGACGTCAAGATGCCTGGGATCGGCGGTCTTGGTGCCACTACCAAATTGTTGCGCAGCCATCCGGACATCAAAGTCGTGGTGGTTACCGTGTGCGAAGAAGACCCGTTTCCTACGCGCCTGCTGCAGGCGGGGGCAGCGGGTTACCTGACCAAGGGCGCAGGCCTGGCAGAGATGGTTCAAGCCATTCGCCTGGTATTTGCCGGCCAGCGCTACATCAGCCCGCAGATCGCTCAGCAGTTGGCGATCAAATCCTTCCAGCCCACCAGCGACTCGCCGTTTGATGTGCTGTCCGAGCGGGAAATCCAGATCGCCTTGATGATTGTCGGCTGCCAGAAGGTGCAGGTCATCTCCGACAAGCTGTGTCTGTCACCCAAGACCGTCAACACCTACCGCTATCGCATTTTCGAGAAGCTCGCCATCAGCAGTGATGTTGAATTGACCCTGCTCGCAGTGCGCCACGGCATGGTGGACGCCAGCGCCTGACATGACCACACCGTTTGATCCGAGTGCCTTTCTTTCGACCTGCAGCGGCCGCCCCGGCGTGTACCGCATGTTCGACAGCGAGGCGCGCCTGCTGTATGTGGGCAAAGCCAAGAACCTGAAAAGCCGCCTGGCAAGTTACTTTCGCAAGACCGGCCTCACGCCGAAAACCGCCGCCCTGGTGGCGCGTATCGCCCAGGTCGAAACCACCATCACCGCGAATGAAACCGAGGCGCTGCTGCTTGAGCAGACGCTGATCAAGGAATGGCGGCCGCCCTACAACATCCTGCTGCGTGACGATAAATCCTACCCCTACGTGTTTTTATCTGACGGCAACTTCCCGCGCCTGAGTATTCATCGGGGCGCGAAGAAGCAGAAGGGCAAATACTTCGGACCTTACCCAAGCGCCGGTGCGATTCGCGAAAGCCTGAGCCTGCTGCAAAAGACCTTTTTCGTGCGTCAGTGCGAAGACAGTTTCTACAAGAACCGCACCCGGCCGTGCCTGCAATATCAGATCAAGCGTTGCAAGGCGCCCTGTGTCGGCCTGGTTGAGCCGGCGGAGTACGCCGAGGATGTGCGCCATTCGGTGATGTTCCTCTCAAAAGTAAAATGATAAGTACTAAGGAGTTGTGATGCCTCAAGCGCTAAGTAAAGTGGAGCTGGATAGAGCCGAAGCGCTTCTAGAGTCGGCCGGTCCGAGTGCGATGTATGAGTATCTGG
>NZ_JAKNRV010000037.1:0-24179 GCF_023072625.1 Pseudomonas emilianonis | reverse complement strand
ATCCGCGTTTCAAATTGCACTTCACACCAACCAGCGCGTCTTGGCTGAACGCCGTGGAAGGCTGGTTTGCACAACTGGAAAGACGAGCGCTATACCGGGGTGCCTTCACCAGCGTCGCCGACCTAAAAGTCGCTATCCGCCAATTTATCGAGGCTCACAATGAGCATTCAGCCAAGCCGTTCAAGTGGAATAAAACGGCTGAGGCCATCATTAGTTCGGTACATAAAGCGAAGCTGAGCGTGATAAAAAATAAATTAATGGATTAACCGCTCAGGCCACTAGGCGCCGAGGAGCGCGCCGCCAGCGCCGAATAGGGAGCCCGCAAGCGGAGTAACGTCCTGCCAAAGGGCCATGCCCCCAAAACAGAACAAGCTGACCGAAATGGCCATATGCGGATTTTCTTTGATATAGACCCCAAAGTGCTTTAGTCCAAAAATTTTAGACTTTTTGTCTAGATCCACCACTGCGCCCCTATCGTTCTATGGATTTATGGTAGTGCATATCATCAGTACTTCGATGACCAGCTAACAAAGACTGTTCTCGGTGCTGACAGCCAAGGCCCTGGATTACAGCCTTAAACGCTGGGTAGTGCTGACGCGCTACTTGGAAGATGGTGCTGTGCCTATCGACAACAACCAGATCGAGAACTTGATCCGGCCGTGGGCACTTGGGCGCTCGAACTGGCTGTTCGCCGGGTCGCTTCGCAGCGGCAAGCGGGCAGCTGCGATCATGAGTTTGATCCAGTCGGCGCGCATAAATGGGCATGATCCGTATGCCTATCTCAAAGATGTGCTGACTCGGCTGCCGACGCAGCGGGCGAGTGATATTACAGCGTTGCTTCCGCATAAGTGGGCGCCCGTTTAACCACGCAAGGGTTGTTAAGCGGCCGCTCAAAAAACACGCAAACGTAGCTATCGTGATCGAGGTTAACCGGACGAAAATCTAGGAGAGACTCTGAAGGCATCTTCTTTAACTATCAGGATATCATTCCACGCACTTTTTGGGCGTGATACGGATATCTTCAGGCAGGTTTTCACTACTTTGCACTTCGGTGCTCAACGCTTGTTCTTTGCGTGCGCTCAACTCGATAGGGTATGGCCCGGTCTGCGCTAGAACAGCCTGTGTTTGAGCGATAAAGGCTTCGTCGCTTCGTGTATAGAAGATCCACTCCCGCTGGTGTCCACCAGTCACCGTGCACAC
Source organism: Pseudomonas emilianonis (assembly GCF_023072625.1). Lineage (NCBI taxonomy): Bacteria > Pseudomonadati > Pseudomonadota > Gammaproteobacteria > Pseudomonadales > Pseudomonadaceae > Pseudomonas > Pseudomonas emilianonis. Next base: position 22,979 of record NZ_JAKNRV010000037.1, on the reverse strand, counting down.
CCACTTCGCTAGCCCTTTATCCTGTACCGCTGGCAGTATCAGCCTCTCCATTTCATCCATCCGAAAACGGTCTCTGGGCGCCGGTATGACACCCTTGGAGGAGTATTTCCAGGTGACCCTAATTTTGAAAGGTAGCGCCCGCTTTTCAGTCGCCGATATCGAATCAGCGCCCTTGTAGACCATGGGAATGGGTGTATCTGGAAAATCAGATGGTTGGTAAGTATTGTCCTCAGATTCGACTATTTGCATCTGTCGGGAATAAACGCCGGTATCGTCGAGAAGTGCTCTGAGAGCCTCCCTCTTGCTGGCTTCCCGATCAGCCACACAGTTATCGTACTCCACGCTTTTAGCCGGCCCCGCATCCAGGCATGGGTCGCGCTCGACCGGTGGGGGCGAATTGGATTTGGAGCTGGAGCAGCCAGCGATGAGTACGCTTGCTAGCACCAACAACCAGAGCCGGTTATGGACGCCCATTTGGCTGCGCCCCAAGCCCAAAGGCTTTGGGCCGGAGAATTCGCAGTCTTGGTGTTGTCTGCAAAGCTTTGCTGTGACGTACCGCACGCCATGGCCAGACTCCATCAAAGGGCGCTCGGATTTTTCAGTGACCATCGGTGTTTTTCCTTCAACTCGCGACCTCGTCCCGAAGACCGGTCTTGCCAACTAAATGCTAAGTGCCCGCGCAAGGCGCAATGGCTCATTCGTGGCGCCAATTCTGCCAGAGGGCTTCAGTGGTGGCGATAAATAGACGGGCCCATTGCGCCGGTAGGCAGGCCATTGCAGGGTTTAGAGTAACAAGATAACGCCTCAAGCACCGATGCGCTGACAGCCGCGCCTTACACGATGGGATTAGGAATGCGTGTTGGCTGGACGGTTACCTTGGTTTTGCAAAGTGCGCTAGATAACTTGACCGGACGGATACGATTCATTTTGAAACCGACTTTTAAGATCCTCGCAGACGGTACCGACATTAATGCCCAGATCAACGACTGCCTGATGTGCGGCCTCTGGCGAACTCAAGAATTAGTACCAAAGGCTTTTGGTCAGCGCCAACGAGCATAGTTCAGCCACTATGCTCGCTCCTCATGTTTATTACCCATTTCACCACCTCGAACCACATCAAGCTAAGGGCGACGATGCCAAACGCGAAGAGTATCAATACTGGCGCGGGTGTCACGAAGGAGAACAGCTGGGTAACAGGCGGAAAAAAGAGCGCTAGCGCCAACATGGCCAACGTTGCGAAAGCGATCCAGCTCAGTTGGGCACCAAACGCGCCATGCCCCATCCAGCGCGTGCGGCGCCATGACTTATTTGTATGGATCAGGGCGAGGTTGGCCAGCGCCAGTACGACGAAGGTTAGTGTTCTGGCAAGCTCATCTCGGTCAGACGCTACCGGCGCAAAGAACCTGATACCCGCATACGTCGCTAGAAGCAGTATCAGTAAGCCAATGCCCTGGCAGATACCACGCGTCATCACCGCGCTGTCGAATAACCGTTGGTCCTGTCGACGTGGAGGCGCCTTCATCGCATCTGGCTCAAGCGGTTCGGCCTCGAACACGACCGAGCAGGCAGGGTCGATGATCAGTTGCAAGAATAGAATGTGCGCCGGCATCAGCACCATCGGCCAGCCGAAAAGCACTGGAAGCATGGATAGGCCGACAATCGGCACGTGTACGGCCACCACAAATACGATCGCTTTGCGCAAGTTGGCGAAGATGCGGCGGCCATAGCGCACTGCGGTCAGCAACGACTCGAAATCATCATTGAGTAAAACCAAAGCGGCGGCTTCGCGTGCTACCTCGGTGCCACGCGCACCCATCGCAACGCCAATATCGGCTGCCTTCAGTGCAGGTGCGTCGTTGACGCCGTCGCCGGTCATGGCAACTACATCGCCATGCGCACGGAAAGCGCGTACCAGGCGCAGTTTCTGGTCTGGCTGAACGCGGCAGAAGATCTGCGTCGTGCCAAGCCGTGTGTCCAGCTCCGAATCGTTCAGGGAGGACAGTTCGGTTCCAGTGATCACAGGGGCATCGGTGCCCAGACCGGCCTGCCTGGCGACCGAAATCGCTGTGGCCGGGTGGTCGCCAGTCATCATCACCACGCGGATGCCTGCGGCCCGGCACTCGGCAATAGCCTGCGGCACATCTGGGCGAATCGGATCTTCGAGCCCGACCAACCCTAGAAACCTGAAGTCGAAGTCGTGCTGTAAACCGGGTAGCACCTCGGCGGCGAAGGTCGCTTGTGCGACGCCAAGAACGCGAAGCCCGTCTGCTGCCATTGCCAGGACCTGAGCCGCAATGAGCGCGCTGCGGGCGGGATCCAGATGGCACAAATCGACGATTGCCTCGGGCGCACCCTTTGCGGCAATGAGTCGCTCTCGTTGATTCGGCGATTGCCAGACCCGTGACATTGCGAGCATCTGGGGCGACAAAGGATAGTCGTCGATCAGGGTCCAGTCAGCGTGAAGGTGCTCGGTGAGCGCCAACAGGCTCTGCCCGGTCTCGCCGATGGCCGACTCCATCGGATCGAAAGCATGGCGGTGGCTAGCGAGAACCGCGTACTCAAGCACGCCGTGGAGTGCCTCCTGCAAAGGCGTGCCGACGTGAGTACCGTCCCCAGCGACTTCATACACGGCCTCCTCGGACCAAAGGCGCCTGACCGTCATTCTGTTAGCCGTCAGCGTACCTGTTTTGTCGACGCATAAGACGGTGGTAGCACCGAGCATTTCGACAGCAGGAATGCTGCGCGCTAACACTTTCTCACGGGCGAGTCGCCAGGCGCCGAGGCCTAGAAAGAGCGTCAGTACAACCGGTAACTCTTCCGGTAGAATCGCCATCGCCATCGCCAGCGTCAGGCCAGCAAGCATCCCATGCAGCCAGTCACCGCGCAGCAGCCCGAAAGCGATAGCGAGCGCCGCCGCCAGCGCCAGGCCCATGAGAGCGACCCGCTTGACCACACGACGCGTTTCCTGTTGCGTCGGGGTGGGTTCCACCTCAATGTTTGCCAGTGACTGGCCAATCCGGCCCAGCGCACTGCGCTCGCCTGTGGCTGTGACACGTCCCTGGGCGGTACCGCATGTGACCAATGTGCCTGAAAACGCCTGTGCAAGCGCCACATCTATTGGTGGCGGCGCTGGATCACCGAGTGTATGAGACTGCGGGGCGACCAGTTTGCTGACGGGCACGGATTCTCCGGTCAGCAAGGACTCATCAATTGATAGGTTGGCGCAAGTTGTCAGTAGCAGGTCAGCGGGTACGCGATCGCCTTCAGCCAGCATTACAACATCGCCAACGACCAAGTCCCGCGCGGGAACGCTGCACTCCTTACCTCCCCTTAGCACTTGAGCCCTGGGGCTGGAGAGGTCCCGCAACGCATTCAAGGAGCGTTCACTGCGCCGCTGTTGGATAAAGCTGATGCTCATCACAACGAAGACGAAGCCCAGCAACATGAGGGCTTCCTGGACATCGCCCAACACCATATACAAAGCGCCGCACGCGACCAGCAGGAGGAACATCGGCTCGAAGGCCACGTCGCATATCAGGCGCAGGGCGCTGCGTCGGCGGGACGCGGGGAGTTCGTTCGGCCCGTCCTGCGCCAGACGTCGCTGCACCTCTTCCTCGCACAAACCCTCAAGCAGCGGCGAACCTGAATGAGGTAGCTCAGTATTCACAGAGCGACCTTTATGAGTGGTTGATCATGATCCATATCAAGAGGGTGCAATGGGACAGTGTGTGTCATCAGGTTCCGTACCCCCATGCCGCTGCGATACTTGCAGGCAGGCTCTATAGCGATGTGATGTCCTGCCTCGAGGCTTATAGTCGTATCGACCTCGATGCGTGCGTCTAAGACCATCATGTAATTCATCCTCCAGGTACGCTAGCACAACGTTGCTTAGTTAGACGTGAATCCGACGCGATCGGCTGCCGCGTATAGATTTCGGCACTCACTTCTTCGTCTTCATTTTTTGAGTGATGGCAGGTCCGGGTGCCAGCGTATGCCGTTTTCATCGAGTACGACTGGGGTTGCCTGGATCGGTTTTATTTCCTCAGACATGACTTCACCCTTGCCGCTATAGCGCTTGAGCTTGATGGGGAATTTAAAGAAATCAATGGGTTGCATTGCTTTGAACGCATTATGTTGTGGACTTTAGATATATGAGAAACATGGATGTCTAACTCATTTCACGCGTTCGCCTTTCTTGTACAAGCCTGAATTGTTACAGAAATGGAAAATTACTTTCACGGGAAACGAGATCATTCTTTCGGCGGGGAGGTGTTATAAGTTCTCCCCCTTAGGGTCTGCCCTGTACAAAAACTAAACCGTTATAAAACGGTGCCTCGCGCTGCGCAGTCAATGCGTTGCGACTTAGAATTTTTCTCATCTGCCATCGACTTATAACTGTTCGCTTTGACGGCCTGACTTCAGGGGGCACCCTGCTGACTGTGCATCGAGAGACGAAGCAGCTCTATTAAAAACAGGGGAATGAACAATGTCTTTTAAGTGGAATTTGGTGGCGCTGACGGTCTCGTTAGGTGTGAGTCAATTAGCCTCAGCCGCCGGCGTGGATGACCAAGCGACTGCTAAGGGGTTTGTTGATGGCAGTAGTTTGAACCTCCTACTTCGCAACTTTTATTTTGATCGTGACGGTAAGAATTCGGCGGGCGACAAACAGGACTGGTTGCAGGTGATGCAAGGCAACTTCACCTCCGGCTTCACCCAAGGCACCGTCGGCTTTGGTGTGGATGCTTACGGATACTGGGGCGTGAAGCTGGATGGTGGCAAAGGCAATGCAGGCTCTGGCAACTTGCCGGTCGACAGCAACGGCCGGCCGGAGAATGATTTCAGCAGCGCAGGTGCGTCGATCAAGGCCCGCTTTTCCAAGACTGAACTGCATTATGGCAACTTGCAGCCTAACAATCCGGTCCTGGCCACTGCGGGTACTCGCGCCACGCCTCAAACAGCGACTGGCTTTAACCTGTTGAGCAGCGAAATTGAAGGGTTGAACCTCGACGCCGGACACTTCACCAGTAGTAACGGCCCGACCACAACCAACAATAGCCACGAATTGTATGCCGGTTATGCAAACGTGCCGGCCAAGAGCATTGACTACCTCGGCGGTAAATACACGCTGACCGATAACCTGTCCATGAGCGTGTTTGCGTCGGACCTCAAAGACGTCTGGCATCAATACTATGGTAATGCCAACTACACGATCCCGTTCACTGCCGATCAGTCACTGAACCTGGACTTCAATATCTACCGCACCCTCGATTCCGGCCAGTCCAAAGCCGGTGCCATCGACAACACCACTTGGTCGTTGGCCGCGGCGTACTCTTTCTTGAGTGCTCACACTGTCACACTGGCGTTCCAAAAAGTTCACGGCGATACCCCGTTTGACTATGTGGCCGTGGGTAATAACAAGTCGGGTGATTTGGCCGACTCCATCTTCCTGGCCAACTCGGTTCAATACTCTGACTTTAACGGCCCAGGCGAAAGGTCCTGGCAGGCCCGTTACGACCTGAACATGGCGGCTTACGGCGTGCCGGGGCTGAGCTTTATGACGCGCTACTTGAACGGTGACAATATCGACGGCACGCACATGCCGGTCGGCAGTGCCTACCAAGCCTATGGTTATGGCGCTGACGGTAAGCACCACGAAACCAACTTTGAAGCCAAGTACGTGGTGCAGACCGGCCCAGTCAAAGACTTGTCGATGCGAGTGCGTCAAGCCTGGCACCGCGGTAACGCCGATCAGGCGGAAGGGGATTACAACGAAACCCGTCTGATCGTGGATTACCCAATCTCGATTTTCTAATCGGACTACTACCGGCCAAGCCCGAAGGACACAATGCTATGACGGCCAGTTTCAGCCCTGCTGAAGCTGGCCGTTTTGTTTGCATAAAGCGGTGTTCTGCCGTTGAGTCGTGTCGGGTGTGACTGGGGGGCGTGCTTATCAGTATATTTATAAGGCGCCCAATCCTGCACTTTTTCGGATTTTTCGGATCTATCTCTGTCCCAGCCACACCCATACTGCGTGTGGACATAAGAACTAGACCTGGTGCAGATGAATCATACGTTCCCGCCTTTTATCCCCCGATTGATGAGCGGTCCGCTTTGGCTGGTTGTCGTGTTCATGCTCTGCACCACCGCTTGCAGCCAGCAACAGGGGCGGGATATCGCCAGGCAGTTCAGCGATGGCAAGCCTGATGAGTTCTTCCAGACCAGTGTCGATCGCATAGCCACCCTGGGCATGCGCGATAACCTGCAAAGCCTATATCTGCTGATGAATAAGCTGTACCTGCGTAACCCCAACCAGTGGCGCCAGTCGGGTTATCCGGACGCGGTGAGTGCTTCGCGGGAAATCCGTCAGGCCATCGAGAACCGCCAACCGCTGCCTGCCCTGGGGGATCGACGTGATCTGGCGGCCCTGAGCTATTCCTTGAGCCCTGAGTTTCGTGGCGATCGGGTCGGAGCGTTTATCTATGCGATTGGCAGCATGCTGGTGACCGCGCATGGCGGGCGCACCCAGTTCTATATCTCTGACTCGATCAACCCGCAATTCGTCAGCAACGCAGCGCGCAATATCGAAAAGGCCACCTGGCTGCTCAGCCAGCGTCAGGACGCCAACGGCGTGCTGCTGCTGTTTTCCAACGAGATCTCGGAAGAGGGCAGTAACCTCAGTTTCGCCGTCGAGTTCGGCAAGATCGTCGCGCGTCTCGACCTGCTGACCCGGATGCTCGATGAGCGCTACCGACGTATTGGCGTCAATTATGCGCAAAGCCTGTTGCTGATGAATTTCCTGCCGGTGCAGTGAGCGTTGACGTTGCCCGGTTTGAATCCCCAGGCCCGCGTGGATCGCTGGTAGCATCACCGCCAGATTTCTTCGGGTGTCAGGGGTAACCATGCAGATCAACAGCGAGCGTGCCGCCACAGCATGCGGTTTGGTGGCGATTCTCCTGTGGAGCACTGCCGCTGGATTGATCCGCAGCGTCAGTGAACGCTTCGGTCCGTTGGGTGGTGCAGCGTTGATCTACACATTGGGTGCGGTGTTGCTCTTCGTGCTGTTGGGCCGGCCGCGGGTGCGCTCCACGTCGTGGTTTTATCTGATCGTGGGCAGTGCGCTGTTCGTCGCTTATGAGGTGTGCCTTTCGCTGGCGCTGGGTTATGCGAGTAACCGCAACCAGGCGATCGAACTCGGCGTGGTGAACTATCTGTGGCCGTGCCTCACGGTGTTGCTCGCGATCGTCATGAATGGCCAGAAAGCCCGCTGGATGATCGTGCCGGGCACGGCGCTGGCACTGTTTGGCATCCTGTGGGTGGTGAGCGGTAATGGCCTGTCCCTGGCGACGGTCGTGACTAATGTGAATTCCAATCCCCTCAGTTACAGCCTGGCCGTCGGTTGCGCGATCACGTTTGCGTTGTATTGCAATGTCACGCGCCGCTATGCCGGCGGGCAAAACCTGGTGATGTTGTTTTTCGCGTTGACGGCTGGCGTCCTCTGGTTGAAATACGCGGTGAGCGGCGAATTGATTCCAGCATTTACCCTCAATAGCAGCGCGCAACTGGTCGCTGCCGGCGTAGCGATGGCGGGCGGGTATGCGCTATGGAACCTCGGGATTCTGCGCGGCAACCTGACCTTGCTGGCCACGGCGTCCTATTCCGCGCCGGTGTTGTCCTCGGCATTCGCCGCGCTGTGGTTGGGGGCTCACCTCACCGCGCAATTCTGGCAGGGCGCCGTGCTGGTGACGGCCGGCTCGCTGATGTGCTGGCAAGCCACTCGGCAGCGTCGACAGGACGGTTGAGTGCGGAGTTTCCGTTTCCTCTGTAGGAAGTGCCCTATCTTGCACTGCACTGCTTGAAACACCCACCCGTCGGCAATAGCCTCGGACTTTTCTTAAATATGAGGCCCTACCTTGGGTAAGCGAAAAACGGTTTGGCCCACGGATCGCGAAATTCGTCTGCGATTTATCCTGTTTGCGGTGATTGACGCCGCAAGTGTTCAAGGTGTCTCTGCCGACCTGTTGTTACAGGCACACAAACTGCTGCAGGAGTCGCCGACCGAAGCCCAGTTTCGCGACGCCCTCAGCGCTATTCTGGCCACCGATGAAATGTACGGCTTCCGGTTCCCGGCGGGCTCGGAGGCGGATGATTTCATGCGGGCGTTGGAGCCCGCCGCTGACTAGGGAGCCGCCGGGGCTTCTTTTGCAATGATTGGAGTGCTTATTTCCTTTCGGCTGGTCGCGACTCCCCAATCCCATGGCGTTTAAAAACAGGCAGGGTCCGATGCTGTTGTAGGAAGGCTCCGGTTCGTTAATAAAGCGTGACCTGGCGAGCATCCCTGTCTTCCCATCACAGTTCGCGTGCCAGGCCTGGCCTTCACGCCCCCGCATTCCAAGGACCCGCCCCATGCTGCTGCGCCAACCTCCGCTGCTTTTTGCCGCCCTGACCCTCAGCTCCCTTGTGCAGGCCGAAGACCTGCAATTGGCGCCGATCGAAGTCACCACCCGCGAAGCCAGCGCGGGTGAAGTGGCGCAGGCGCAGCTCAAGAGCGTGCCCGGCGGTACCAATTACATCGACATGGGCAGCGTGCAACAGGGGCGGGTGAGCACCAACGAGGACGTGTTCAAGTACCAGGCCGGGGTGTACGCCAAGGCGGCGAATAACGAAGGGGTAAAGCTCTCGATTCGTGGCTCGGGCCTGAATCGCAGCCCCGGCGCCCATGCTTCCGGGTTGTACGAGATGCTCGACGGCTTGCCGCTGACAGGCCCCGGCGGTACGCCTTATGAACTCAAGGACCCCTTGTGGCAAAGCCGCGTCGAGGTGCTGCGCGGCGCCAACGGTTTTGACCAGGGCGCGCTGGCCCTGGGTGGGGCGGTCAATTACGTGACCCACACCGGCTACGACGCGCCCAAGTTGCAAGTGCGCTATGAAGCGGGCAGCCGTGGCTATGCCCAGCGCGAGATCAGTTCGGGCCAGGTACTGGGCGACGCCGACTACTACATCAGCCTCACCGATTCCGAATCCGACGGCTATCAGCAGCAGAGCGCCGGCACCGGCAAGGGTGTCGCGGCCAACTTCGGCTACCGCTTCAACCCGGCGCTGGAGACGCGTTTCTACGTGCGCTACCGCGAAACCACCAACGATACGCCGGGCAAGCTCACGCGGTACCAGATCAGCCACGATCCGCGTGCCGCCAACAGCCTCAACGCCGCCCGCGACTCAAAACGCCTGCAACCGGGCTCCACCTGGATCGCCAACAAGACCACGTTGCAGCTCGACGACAACTCCCGGATCGAAGTCGGCCTGGCCTATCACGACTACCCGATGGACCTGCGCGAAGGCACCAATCGCCTGAAAGTCGCCTACACCGACATCAGCAGCACGCTGAACTACATTCGCCAGGACACGCTGTTCGGCCACGACAGCAAAACCACGATCGGCCTACGCACCACCCAGGCGATGCCGAACAACGGCGCGTCGGAATACGTGCGCATTCCTGTCGGCAATACCGCAGGCTACGCCCCTGGCACCAAGACCCGCGACTACAGCTACCTGGGCTCCGACACCGTGCTGCATGTCGGCAACGACCTGGAACTGGTCCCGGACCTGTGGCTGACCACCGGCCTGGCCGCGATCTACACCCGCCGCGAAACCCAGGTGACCTATCCCGATGGCCAGGCGCCGCTCAGTCAACATGACTGGGACTATGCGCCGCGCATCGGCCTGCGCTATGACTTCACCCCGCAATTGCAGGTGTACGGCAACCTGAGCCGCTCGGTCGAACCGCCGCATGCCTGGTCGATGATCTGGGGCTCCAACAAATACTTCCCGAAAGACAGCGGCCCGGCGAGCGGACTGCAACGCGAAGGCGTGAGCTTGAAAAACCAGACCGCCACCACGCTGGAAGTCGGTGGCCGGGGTGATGCGTGGTTCGGCCAATGGGACCTGGCGCTGTACCGCTCCGAAGTGCGCCACGAGTTGCTCACCGTCGAAACCCAGGCCCAGACCCCCACCAGCAACGCGATCCTCGCCGAATCCAACGCCAGCCCCACGGTTCACCAAGGCGTCGAACTGAGCCTGCTCAGCCCGCTGTGGGACGGCGGCCGCAGCGGTAAGCTCGCCCTGCGCCAGGCCTACACCTTCAGCGACTTCCATTACCGTAACGATGAGCGCTTTGGCGACAACACCTTGCCGGGCATTCCCAAGCACTACTACCAGGCGCAACTGCGCTACAGCCATCCGACCGGCTTCTACACCAGCCTCAACACCGAGCACTCCTCGCGTGTGGCGGTGGACTACGCCAATTCCTACTACGCGGCGGCCCATACCTTACTCGGCGCGACCTTCGGCTATGACGCCCCGCAGCAGGACTGGCAAGCCTGGGTCGACCTGCGCAACCTGACCAACCGCCGCTACGCCAACACCGTCACGCCGGGTTACAACGATAACGGCCTGGACGCCGCCCGCTCCACGCCTGGGGATGGTCGGGGCATCTACACCGGCGTGTCGTGGAGCTGGCGTTGAGACGCTGACAACAGGCGTTCGACTTGCGCCTGCTCCCACGTACTCATCAATGCCACCGGATTGGTGCCATAGCGTTGCCAGCTGTCCAATGATCCATTTCGCCCGTCGGGTGAGCGACAGTGCTGGCAGCCCACCAGCACCGCGCCGTGGGTCAGCAGCACTACCTGCCAGCCGTCGATTTCCACGCTCACCGTGTCATCCACTGCCGCGCAGGTGCTGATGACCCGCGTTTCCAGGGCCATATCCTTGAGCACTTGATAAGCCTCCCGTGCAGAAACGGTGGCGGCGGTTGCGGTCATCGGCAGTGTCCTCGTGATGGGGCCGCGCAGTGTCGCGTGTGGGCGGGGCGGTTTCAAGCCTGAGAGGGCAGCGTTCGCTTGCTACCCGGGTTTCAGTCGTTGCCTTGGCGCAGGCGCTTGTACAAGGTGTTGCGGCTCACCCCGAGTTCCCGCGCAAGGTGGGAAATATTCCCGCCCGCCGCTTTCAGGCGCAGCGTCAGATCGATGGTGTCATCCAGAGACTCGCTGGCGGGCAGCGGCGCCGTCACGTTCAGATCCACGAAGAAATCATCCGGCAGATGCTCCGCACGGATCGGCTGCTCCTCGGCCATGGCCAACGCCACCTGCAACACACTGCTGACCTGGCGCAAATTGCCCGGCCACGGGTGCTGCTCGAACAACGCCAGCACCTCGGCGCTCAGCCCGGCCCATTGGGTCGGTTCGCGGTGTTGCTGCCACAGGTGTTGGAATAACGCCTGCTTGTCAGTGCGCTCGCGCAGTGGCGGCAGCTCTAGGGTCAATCCGCCAATGCGGTAGTACAAATCCTCACGAAAGCGCCCGGCCTGCACCTGCTCGCGCAGCACATGGTTAGTGGCGGAGATGATGCGCAAATCCACCGCGAACAGCTCGCTGCTGCCCACCGGTTGCACGCAGCGCTCCTGCAAGACCCGCAGCAAGCGGGCCTGGGTCGGCAGTGGCATATCGCCGATCTCGTCGAGAAACAGTGTGCCCTTGTCGGCCTTGCGGATCAGGCCGATGCTGCCTTTTTGATTGGCGCCGGTAAACGCGCCTTTTTCGTAGCCGAACAGTTCAGATTCCACCAGTTCAGCGGGAATCGCCGCACAGTTCACCGCGATAAACGCCTGTTGGCTGCGGGAACTGGCCTGGTGCAGGGCTTTGACGAACACCTCTTTGCCCACGCCGGTTTCACCGTGGATCAGCAGCGGAATGTCTTTTTCCAGCAGGCGTTCGGCCTGGCGCACGGCCTTTTCCACGCGCACATCGCCGAAATGCAGGGTGTTGAGGCTGATCGATGCGGTTTTCGGCGGCGCCGGTTGGCTGAAAACGCGCGCGTGTACCGGCATCTGCTTGGGCCGCTTCAATAAACACTGGAAGCGATTGCGGCCTGCCGCCTGCAAGGAAAACGGCAAACCCTGCGGCTGATTCAATAACTCCAGCATCGACACCTTGAACAAGCGGTCGATCATCACCCGCGACAGGCTGATGCCCAGCAAATTGTCGGCGCGGCGATTGGCCGACAACACCTGGCCGCTTTCATCAAAGATCAGCAGGCCCGCCCATTGACTGTCGAGGTTGTTCAGCCCGGTGTTGAAGGTCAGTTGGAAATGCTCGCCGCGAAACAGGTTGAGGATCAGCCGGTTTTCCACGGTCTGGCTCATCATCTTGACCATGCCCAGGGTGTGGGAGGGCGGCAGGTAGCTGTCGCTGGACACGTCCAGCACCGCGATGATTTCGCGCTGGGCGTCGAAGATCGGCGCCGCCGAGCCGGTCATGAAGCGGTTGGCCTTGAGGAAGTGTTCATCGTGTTCGATATGCACCGCCTGGGCGCAGGCCAGCGCGGTGCCGATGGCATTGGTGCCACTGGAGCGCTCCATCCAACTGGCGCCGGCGCTGAAGCCGCGGGCTAACTTGGGTTCGATGAAGCGTTGGGTGCCCCACGACGTCAACACCTGGCCCTGGTTGTCGGCCAGCATGATCAGGCAGTTGGAGTTGCTCAGGATGTTCTCGTAGTAAGGCAACACTTCCTGATGGGTGGTCTGCACCAGGGAATGCTGGCTCTCCAGCAATTGGCTGATGCCCTCGGCGGGCAGTTGGTCAAAGCTGGGTGGGCTCAGATGGTCCAGGCCGAATGCGCGGCAGCGGCGCCAGGAGTCCTGGATGAGGGTGTCGTGAGTCAGCGGTTCGGCCATGGAGACCTTCTTTTTATTGTTTTTGGGTCTTACACAATCTAACGGAGGTAACCAAGTCAATGTCGGAGGGGCGGTGTTCAGTAAATCGCGTTCAAACAGTGTTGTTCAGAACTGTTCATTGTCAACCCGGCGAGTGTTCAGTTGTTCAGTCAGTATTGTTCATTTTTGTTCACTCCCGAACATCGTTTTCAGGGCATTTCCTTGTGGATCAAGCACCTGCTGCGGTTGGCATGAAACTCGCTATGACGACTGGCCAGATTCATTCCAATAATAAAAAAGGGCGTGTCATGTCATTGACCCTGGAACATGTCTCCCGCGTCATCGAAGGCCAGACCTGGATCGACGATGCCAACCTGCGTTTCGAGGCCGGCTCTTTCAACGTGCTGCTCGGTCGCACCCTGTCCGGCAAGACCAGCCTCATGCGCCTGATGGCCGGCCTGGACAAGCCCGACAGCGGCCGCATCCTGATGAACGGCGTGGATGTCACCCATAAACCGGTGCGCCTGCGCAACGTGTCGATGGTGTATCAACAGTTCATCAACTACCCGACCATGACCGTGTTCGAGAACATCGCCTCGCCGTTGCGCCAGGCCGGTGTGTCCAACGAGCTGATCCAGAGCAAGGTGCTCGAAACCGCGCAGATGCTGCGCATCGAGAAATTCCTCAAGCGTCACCCGCTGGAACTGTCCGGCGGCCAGCAGCAACGCACGGCGATGGCCCGCGCGTTGGTGAAGGATGCCGAACTGATCCTGTTCGATGAGCCGTTGGTGAACCTGGACTACAAACTGCGCGAAGAACTGCGTCAGGAAATGCGCGAGTTGTTCAAGGCCCGCCACACCATTGCCATCTACGCCACCACCGAGCCCAACGAAGCGCTGGCGCTCGGCGGCACCACCACCATCCTCCACGAAGGCCGGGTGATCCAGAGCGGCAAGGCGGCCGAGGTCTACCACCAGCCGCAAACCGTATTGGCCGCCGAGTTGTTTTCCGAACCGCCGATCAACCTGATGCCGGGACGCATCAGCGGCAACGAAGTGAGCTTCGCCAATTTCATACACTTCCCGCTCAACGTCGACCTGCGCCCCATCGGCGAGGGCGAGTTCCGCTTTGGTGTGCGCCCCAGCCATATCAGCCTGGTGCCCAGCAACGACGACGACCTCGAACTGGCGGTGACCGTGGAAGTCGCCGAGATCAGCGGCTCGGAAACCTTCCTGCATGTACGCAGCGAGCATTTCCTGCTGGTGCTGCACTTGCCGGGGGTGCATGAGTACGACGTCGACGCGCCGATCCGCGTGTACATCCCCACCCATAAACTGTTTGTGTTCGACAGCCAGGGCCGCTTGGTCCAGGCGCCCGGACGCCGTGTCGCGAGGGTTGCCTGATGGCCGAGATCCATTTGCAGAACCTGGCGCACAGCTACAGTCCTACGCCGACTGGTCCTGAAGACTACGCCATTCGGGAAATGAACCATGTGTGGGAGCAGGGCGGGGCCTACGCCCTGCTCGGGCCTTCGGGCTGCGGCAAGTCGACCCTGCTCAATATCATCTCCGGTCTGCTCAGCCCGTCCGAAGGGCAAGTGCTGTTCGACCATAAAGTGGTCAACGAGCTGACCCCGGAGAAACGCAACATCGCCCAGGTGTTTCAGTTCCCGGTGGTGTACGACACCATGACGGTGTTCGACAACCTGGCTTTCCCGTTGCGCAACCAGGGCATGGCTGAGGCGAAAATTCACAGCAAGGTGCAGGAAATCGCCGAAGTCCTCGACCTGCAAAGCCTGCTGGGCAAAAAGGCGCGCAACCTCACCGCCGACGAGAAACAGAAAGTCTCCATGGGCCGTGGTCTGGTGCGCGACGATGTCTCGGCGATCCTGTTCGATGAGCCGCTGACGGTGATCGACCCACACCTCAAATGGAAACTGCGGCGCAAGCTCAAGCAGATCCACGAACAGTTCAATATCACCATGGTCTACGTGACCCACGATCAACTGGAAGCCTCGACCTTCGCCGACAAGATCGCGGTGATGTACGGCGGGCAGATCGTGCAGTTCGGCACGCCACGTGAGTTGTTCGAGCGGCCGAGCCATACGTTTGTCGGCTATTTCATCGGCAGCCCAGGGATGAATCTGATTGAAGTGCAGGCCGAGGCGGGCGGAGTGCGCTTTGCCGGCACCCATCTGCCCTTGTCCGCCGCGTTGCAGCAACGCATTACCGACACGCACTACACGACGTTGCAGGTGGGCATCCGCCCGGAATTTATTCACGTGTGGGATGAGCCAAATCCCGACGCCCTCCAGGCCGACGTCGTTCATGTGGAGGACCTCGGCACCTACAAGATCCTGACCCTCAACCTCGACGGCGCACCGCTGAAAGTGCGCCTGGCCGAAGACAAACCGGTACCCGAGGGCCGCGCCTCCATCAGCTTCCCCACGCAGTGGTTGATGCTCTACGCCGACGATTACCTGCTGGAGGTGCTGCCATGAACAAGGTGCAGAACAACAAGGCCTGGTGGCTGGTGTTGCCGGTGTTCCTGCTGGTGGCATTCAGCGCGGTGATCCCGATGATGACGGTGGTCAACTACTCGGTGCAGGACATTTTCGACCAGTCCAGTCGCTATTTCGTCGGCGCCGACTGGTACAAGCAGGTGCTGCTCGACCCGCGTCTGCACGACTCGCTGTTGCGCCAGTTCATCTACTCGGCGTGTGTGCTGCTGATCGAAATCCCGCTGGGCATCGCCATCGCCCTGACCATGCCGACCAAGGGCCGCTGGTCATCGCTGGTGCTGATCATCCTCGCCATTCCGCTGCTGATTCCGTGGAACGTGGTGGGCACCATCTGGCAGATCTTCGGCCGCGCCGATATCGGCCTGCTCGGCTCCACCCTCAATGCCATGGGCATCAGCTACAACTATGCGGCCAACACCATGGACGCCTGGGTCACGGTGCTGGTGATGGACGTCTGGCACTGGACGTCCCTGGTGGCGCTGCTGTGCTTCTCGGGGCTGCGCGCCATTCCGGACGTGTACTACCAGGCAGCGCGTATCGATCGGGCGTCGGCGTGGGCGGTTTTCCGACACATCCAGTTGCCGAAGCTGAAAAGCGTGCTGCTGATCGCGGTGATGCTGCGCTTCATGGACAGTTTCATGATCTACACCGAGCCCTTCGTACTGACCGGCGGCGGGCCGGGTAACGCCACCACGTTCCTCAGTCAGACGCTGACCCAGATGGCTGTCGGCCAATTCGACCTGGGCCCGGCTGCGGCGTTTTCCCTGGTGTACTTCCTGATCATCCTGTTGGTGTCCTGGCTGTTCTACACCGCCATGACCCATTCCGACGCCAACCGCTGAGGCCGCCAACATGAGCAAGCGCAAACTCATACCGCTGCTGGTCTACATGCTGTTCCTGCTGGTGCCGATCTACTGGCTGCTGAACATGTCCTTCAAAAGCAACACCGAAATCCTCGGCGGGCTCACGCTGTTTCCGCAGGATTTTACCCTGGCCAACTACAAGGTGATCTTCACCGACCCGAGCTGGTACACCGGTTATCTGAACTCGCTGTACTACGTGAGCCTGAACACCGTGATCTCCCTGAGCGTGGCGCTGCCTGCAGCCTATGCGTTCTCGCGCTATCGCTTCCTGGGCGACAAGCACCTGTTCTTCTGGCTGCTGACAAACCGCATGGCGCCGCCGGCGGTGTTTCTGCTGCCGTTTTTCCAGCTGTATTCGTCCATCGGCCTGTTCGACACGCATATCGCGGTGGCCTTGGCGCATTGCTTGTTCAACGTGCCATTGGCGGTGTGGATTCTCGAAGGCTTCATGTCTGGCGTGCCCAAGGAAATCGACGAAACGGCCTACATCGACGGCTACTCCTTTCCCAAGTTCTTTGTGAAGATTTTTATCCCGTTGATTGGCTCCGGCATCGGCGTGACGGCGTTTTTCTGCTTCATGTTTTCCTGGGTCGAACTGCTGCTGGCGCGCACGCTGACCTCGGTCAACGCCAAGCCCATCGCGGCGGTGATGACCCGCACCGTCTCGGCGTCGGGGATCGATTGGGGCGTGCTGGCAGCGGCGGGGGTATTGACCATCCTGCCCGGCATGCTGGTGATTTGGTTTGTGCGCAACCACGTGGCCAAGGGCTTTGCCCTGGGCCGGGTCTGAGGAGTCGATGATGGAATGGATGGCCTGGACCACCCCGACCGCGCTGTTCTTTGGCGGTATCGCCCTGATTCTGGCGGGCATGACCACCTGGGAACTGCGCTCGCCGAGTATCCCTCGGCGCGGGTTTCTGCCGATCAGCACCACCCGTGGTGATCGTTTGTTTATCGGTCTTCTCGGAAGCGCCTACCTGCACCTGCTGGTGATCGGCGTAACCGACTGGAGCATCTGGGTGGCGTCCGCGCTGTCTGTGGTGTGGCTGTTGTCTGTGATGCGTTGGGGCTAGCGCTCCGTATGAATAAACAACCAGGAGGTCTCTATGTTCGATAAAAACAATAAGCTGCGACATAGCATTTCATTGGCCGCCGTACTGGCCCTCAGTGGTTTGAGCGCCACGGCCTGGGCCGATGCGTATGAAGAAGCGGCGAAAAAATGGATCGGCAGCGAGTTCAAACCGTCGACCCTCACGGCCGACCAGCAGCTCGAGGAACTCAAGTGGTTTATCAAGGCCGCCGAACCGTTCCGTGGGATGAAGATCAACGTGGTGTCGGAAACCCTCACCACCCATGAGTACGAATCCAAGGTACTGGCCAAGGCCTTCAGTGAAATCACCGGCATCAAGCTGACCCACGACCTGCTGCAGGAAGGCGACGTGGTGGAGAAATTGCAGACCCAAATGCAGTCCGACAAGAACATCTATGACGGTTGGGTCAACGATTCCGACTTGATCGGTACGCACTTTCGCTACGGCAAGACCGAATCCATCACCGACCTGATGGCCAACGAAGGCAAGGACTTCACCTCGCCGACCCTGGACATCAAGGACTTCATCGGGATCTCCTTCACCACCGCGCCGGACGGCAAGATCTACCAGTTGCCCGACCAGCAATTCGCCAACCTGTACTGGTTCCGCGCCGACTGGTTCGAACGTCCCGAGCTGAAAGCCAAGTTCAAGGAGAAGTACGGCTATGACCTCGGCGTGCCGGTGAACTGGTCGGCCTACGAAGACATCGCCAAATTCTTCAGCGAAGACGTCAAGGAAATCGACGGCAAGCGCATCTATGGGCATATGGACTACGGCAAGAAAGACCCGTCCCTGGGCTGGCGCTTCACCGATGCCTGGTTCTCCATGGCCGGCGGTGGCGACAAGGGTTTGCCCAACGGTTTGCCGGTGGATGAGTGGGGCATTCGCGTGGAGGACTGCCACCCGGTGGGCTCCAGCGTGACCCGTGGCGGCGACACCAACGGCCCGGCCGCCGTGTTTGCCACGCAGAAATACGTGGACTGGATGAAAGCCTATGCGCCACCGGAAGCGGCGGGCATGACCTTCTCCGAGTCCGGCCCGGTGCCGTCCCAGGGCAATATCGCCCAGCAGATCTTCTGGTACACCGCGTTTACCGCCGACATGACCAAACCGGGCCTGCCTGTGGTAAACGCCGACGGCACGCCGAAATGGCGCATGGCGCCATCGCCCGTCGGGCCTTATTGGGAAAAGGGCATGAAGAAGGGGTATCAGGACGTGGGTTCCTGGACCTTCCTCAAATCGACGCCTGAGAAGCAGAAACTCGCGGCCTGGCTCTACGCGCAGTTCGTTACCTCGAAAACCGTGTCGCTGAAGAAAACCATCGTTGGCCTGACGCCGATTCGTGAGTCCGACATCAACTCCCAAGCCATGACCGACCTGGCGCCGAAACTCGGTGGCCTGGTGGAGTTCTACCGCAGCCCGGCCCGGGTGGAGTGGACCCCGACCGGCACCAACGTGCCCGACTATCCACGCCTGGCGCAACTGTGGTGGAGCAACATCGCAGCGGCCGCCAGTGGCGAGAAAACCCCGCAACAAGCGCTCGACAATCTGGCCAAGGAGCAAGACGCGATCATGGCGCGCCTGGAGCGTTCCAAAGTGCAACCGGTGTGCGGGCCGAAAATGAACCCGGAACGCGACGCCCAATACTGGTTCGACCAGCCGGGCGCGCCGAAGCCGAAACTGGCCAACGAGAAACCCAAAGGCGAAACCGTGGCCTACGGCGACCTGCTCAAACAGTGGGAGGCGGCGCGTAAATAAACGCACTCGGTAGAAAATGTGGGAGGGGTCTTGCCCCCGATTGCGGTGCGCCAGTCGATACATGCATTGACTGAACCATCGCTATCGGGGGCAAGCCCCCTCCCACATTTTGATCTTCATCTGTCAGGGGGATAGACCTGTTCCCCGACAAACCGCTTGGCCAGAAAGCCATACAACAGATACCCGAACGCCAGCACCAGCATCGCGCCAAACACCGCGTCTTCACCACAGGCATAAATCGCATACAGCGAATACCCCACGGCCACCAGCACCACCAGCGTATTGCGCGCCTGCACCGTCGCGCTGGCGTGCGCCTTGTACATCATCACCAGCAGGCCGGTGAGGGCGGTCACATAGGGCAACAGGTTTGTCACCACCGCCAGGTTCACCAGTTTGCTGAACTGCGCGCTGGCAGTGGGTGAGATGGTCGACAAGGCAATCAGGCTTTGCAGCGTGGCACAGGCCAGCAACCCCAGCACCGGCGCATTCGCAGAGCTGACGCGGCTGAAAAAGCGCGGAAACAGGCGTTGGTCCGCCGACATCTTGGCCGTTTGCGCCAGGGTGAATTGCCAGCCCAGTAACGAACCGATACAGGCCACCACCGCCAGCGCCATGATCAGCTTGCCGACCCCGGGGCTGAACATCTGCGCGTAAACCAGCGCAAACGGTGCCGAGGACGCGGCCAGTTCGGCATTGGGCACGATGCCCTGGATCACCGAGGTCGACAGCACATACACCACGGCCACCCCAAGCGTGCCCAGCAGACAGGCCAGGGGCACGGTGCGGTTGGGGTTCTCCACCGCATCGTAGCCCTGGGCGGCCGACTCCATGCCAAGAAAGGCCCACAGGGTCAGAGGAATACTCGCACTGACGGCGTCCCACAGGTGCAGTTGGTGTGGGTTCCAGGCGGCCGTGAACACCTCGGGCTTGAAATAGAACCAACCGATCACACAGAGCCCCGCCACTGGAATGATCACGCCCCATACCGTCACCACACCGATGCGCCCAGTGATGCGCGGGCCGCCGAAGTTGGCCACGGTGGTCAGCCAGATCAGCGCCAGGCTGCCGACCAACAACGGCACCGGCCCGCTACCCAGCCACGGAATAAACGATGACAAATAGCCCACCGCCGAAATTGCAATCGCCACATTGGCGATGATCAGCGACAGAAAATACAGAAACGAACACAGGAAAAACCCCGACTTGCCGTGGGCCTCCTCGGTATACGCCGACATCCCGCCGGTGCGGGTACAGAACATCCCGCATTGGGCGAAGCCGTAGGCAATTGCCATTGAACCGAGCGCGGTGACGACCCACGACAGCAGCGAAATCGCACCCAGTTGCGCCATGCTGGCCGGCAACATGATGATCCCCGAGCCCATCATGTTAATCGCTACCAGGGTGGTCAGGCCCAACAGGCTCATCTTCTTGCTGGGTGTGGTCATCCGAAACTCCTTGTGATCAATGCAAAACCCGAGCCTGTGCTGAGGCCGTCAGATGACGGCTTTAGCCGCTCAGTCCTTTCGCCGCGCCGAGAATCCGCGCCGTATCGCGTGCCGGTGGCAAGCCGAACACCCGCGCGTAGTCCCGGCTGAATTGGGTCGGGCTTTCATACCCCACCTCGAACGCGGCCTGGGTCACGCTGCTCGCACTGGCCACCATCAATGTGCGCGCGTGCAGCAGGCGCACGCGTTTCTGATACTGCAACGGGCTCAGGTTGGTCACCGCCTTGAAGTGCCGATGAAACGCCGAAACACTCATCGCCGCCAGCGAAGCCAGCGCGTCTACCCGGATCGGTTCGGCAAAGTCGCGGCGGATCCACTGGATCGCCTGGCTGACCCGCGCCATGGCGGTGTCCGGCGCGGCGATTTCCCGCAGCATCCAACCGTGCGGGCCTTGCAGCACGTGGTAGAGGATTTCCCGCTCGTAGGCTGGCGCCAGGGCTGCAATCGCCACCGGATCGCCCATCAGGCGCAGCATGCGTACCCAAGCGTCCATCAATGAAGGCGTCACCGCCGCCACGGAAAACCCGGCTTCCTGCTCGCCGCGGCCGCTGGGCGCCGGCAGGTCATTGAGCAAGGTGCTGAGCACCGTCGGGTCCAGGGTCAGGCTGACCGCCAGGTACGGCTCACCGGTACTCGCCGGGTTGACCACCCCCACGGCGGGCAACTCGATGGACATCACAAAATACGTCGCCGGGTCGTAGTGCAAGGTGCGGTCGCCCACGGTCATGCACTTACTGCCCTGGAGGATCAGGTTGATCATCGGCTCGTACACGGCCGCGAGCATATGCTCCGGAATCGCGCCCTGGACCATCGCCACGCGCGGGATGCCGGTCTCGGTGCGACGGTTTTCGGCCTTGGCGGCCAATGCGCGCAGTTCGATCAATGGACTATTCATGGGGGCATGCTGATCCCACTGATGAACCTTGCGCAAGGGAAAAGCAGAAACAGGCAGGATTGGAGTAGGAATGGCAGCGTCCCAGGGTAGGGCGATCGCTATTGTGGTCACTCAACTTTTCGACAGTGGAGCAGGCCATGAGCGTCATCGTGATTACCGGAGGTAGCCGTGGAATCGGTGCCAGTACCGCCGAATTGTGTGCCCGCCAGGGCCACGGCGTGATCCTCACTTACAACCGTAACCCCGACGCCGCACAGGCGCTGGTGCAGCGCATCGAAGCCGCCGGCGGTAAGGCACTCGCGCTGCAACTGGACGTCGCCGATGTCAGTGCTTTCGCGGCCTTTCGCGACAGCGTGACACTGGCCCTGAGCACCACCTGGGGCGTGAACAGCTTGAGCGGGCTGGTCAACAACGCCGGCTACGGTCTGTTCAACCCCCTTGAATCCGTGACCGAAGCGCAGTTCGACGGCCTGTTCAATGTGCATCTCAAGGGCCCGTTCTTCCTCACCCAAACCTTGCTGCCGCTGCTGGAAGAGCATGCCGGCATCGTCAACCTCACCAGCGCTACCACCCGTGTCGCCACTGCCGGCGTCGCACCGTATGCCGCGTTCAAGGGCGGCCTGGATGTGCTCACCCGCTACATGGCCAAGGAGTTCGGCGCGCGGCGTATCCGCGCCAACGCGGTGTCCCCTGGCGCCATTCGCACCGAACTGGGCGGTGGCTTGAACGATGAATTCGAAGCGCTACTGGCCGGGCAAACCGCCCTGGGCCGCGTCGGCGAGCCTGAAGACGTAGCACGGGTGATTGCGATGCTGCTGTCTGAAGAAGGCCGCTGGATCAATGCCCAGACGATTGAAGTCGCGGGCGGTTACCTCATCTGATTGGAAGTACACCTTATGAAAACGTTGATGATCTACGGCGCCACCGGCTACACCGGGCGCATGGCGGCCGAGCACGCCAAGGCACTCGGGCTCGACCTGGTGATTGCGGGCCGCAACGCAACGGCCCTGGCAGCTCTCGCCGCACAGTTGGACGTTGCCTACCGTGTGTTCAGCGCGGATGAGCATGCCGCCGCCAGCCTCACGGGCATCGACGTCCTGCTCAATTTCGCCGGGCCGTTCGTACACACCGCCCAGCCATTGATGCGCGCCTGTATCGCCAGCGGTACCGATTACCTCGACATCACCGCCGAGATCAATGTGTACCGGCTGGCCGAGCAACTCGGTGTTGACGCCCGTGAGGCCGGCGTGATGCTGCTGCCTGGCGTGGGCTGGGACGTCGTTCCCACTGACAGTCTAGCGATGCACGTCGCCAGCCGCGTGCAGCAACCCCATGCGCTGAGCATCGCGCTGCAGGTGCCCGGCGCCATGTCGCGTGGTTCGGCGATGAGTGTTGGCGAGATCATCGGCGCTGGCGTTCTGGCGCGCATCGATGGCCACCTGGTTGCCACCCCGGACGCGCCACCGCAACACCTGGATTTCGGTGACGGTCCGGTCCTGTGCGCGCCGCTTTCGTTTGGCGACCTGGTCACCGCGTGGCACTCCACGGGCATCGCCAATATCGCCATGTTCGTGCATATCACTGGCGAGGCCTTCCCCGACGGTGCCCTGGGTGTAGCCGGATTCGAAGATGCCGAG
>NZ_JAKNRV010000379.1:0-4718 GCF_023072625.1 Pseudomonas emilianonis | reverse complement strand
GCGCCAGGCGTGGCATGACTGCAAATACAACCCGGCCCCGGGCCAGACCTCTGACGTTGTTCAATTGGGCGTGGTGGTGCAGAACACCGAGCGCGGCCCTACGGCGAATCACGCGGTGCATGGGGCCGGGTTGTATTTGCAGTCATGCCACGCCTGGCGCGCAAACAGCTCGGCGGTCCACATGTCCGGGTTTTTCGCCGGGGCGAAGCCGTCGAGAAACCACGCGTCGATCTGCGCATCCAGCTGCGGCAACTGCTCCAGGGCGTCGCCGATCAGCAGCGTCAAGGTCACGCGGCCGTTATCCAGCACCAGGCGCTGGAAGCCTGGGTGGATGGCGATGTACTGCGCCAGCAATTGCGCGGCGAACGGCTGCAGTTGCGGCCAGAGCAGCAGGGCGCGTTGCAGGTCGGCGTGGCTCAGCGGGTACTTTTCCACGCTGACGAAATGCAGGCGTGCACCGGCCACCGCGTGTTGCTCGAACAGTTGCCAGGCGCAGAGAAAGTTCAGCCCGGTGCCAAACCCGGTTTCGCCGATCACCAGGCGCCCACCCGCCGGCAAGGCCGCAAACCGTGCCTGCAAACGGTTCTGTTCGAGGAACACATAGCGGGTTTCTTCAAGGCCCGACTGGTCGGAAAAGTACACATCGTCGAAGACCCGCGAGTGCGGGCGACCTTGGTCATCCCAGTCGAGCTGGGCGTGGGTTACAGGGTTCATGGGCGACTCGGCAAAGGCAAGGCGGCCATTCTAGCCGATCAACCGGCAATGAATTGATCCATGGCAAGCGAGCGTGGAATTTCCTGCCGCGTGTTGCTGCCCAATCCGCTAGTCTTGAGCGATCTTGAAACGGAGCTGCTCATGTTCGAATCCGCTGAAATCGGTCATGCCATCGACAAAGACACTTACGACGCCGAAGTACCGGCCCTGCGCGAAGCCTTGCTGGAAGTGCAGTTCGAGCTGCAACAGCAGAAACGTTTCCCGGTGATCATCCTGATCAACGGCGTCGAAGGCGCCGGCAAGGGCGAGACGGTCAAGCTGCTCAACGAATGGATGGACCCGCGCCTGATCGAAGTGCGCACCTTCGACCAGCAGACTGACGAAGAGCTGGCCCACCCGCCAGCCTGGCGATACTGGCGGCAGTTGCCCGCGAAAGGCCGCATGGGGGTCTTCTTCGGCAACTGGTACAGCCAGATGCTGCAAAGCCGCGTGCAGGGCGAAATCAAGGACGCGCGGCTCGACCAGGCCATCGCCGGCGCTGAGCGCCTGGAGAAGATGTTCTGCGACGAAGGCGCGCTGATCTTCAAGTTCTGGTTTCACCTGTCCAAGAAACAGATGAAGGCGCGGCTCAAGGCCCTGGCCGACGACCCGCTGCACAGTTGGCGGATCAGCCCGCTGGACTGGCAGCAGTCCAAGACCTACGACAAGTTCGTCCACTTCGGCGAACGCATCCTGCGCCGTACCAGCCGCGACTACGCGCCTTGGTATGTGATCGAAGGGGTCGACAGCAATTACCGCAGTCTCACCGTGGGCAAGATTCTACTCGAAGGCCTGCAAAACGCCTTGAGGCAACCCAAGGGCAAAGTCAGCGGCATGAACCCGGCACCGTTGCCGGTGGCTGTGGATCAAGTGAGCCTGCTCAACAGTCTCGACATGACCTTGAGCCTGGAAAAAGACGATTACGAAGAGCAATTGATCACTGAACAGGCGCGTCTTTCCGGCCTGATGCGTGATAAACGCATGCGCAAGCACGCTCTGATCACGGTATTTGAAGGTAACGATGCGGCTGGCAAAGGTGGGGCGATCCGACGGGTAGCGGCGGCCCTCGATCCCCGCCAGTACCATATCATCCCGATCGCCGCGCCCACCGAAGACGAGCGCGCTCAGCCTTACCTGTGGCGCTTTTGGCGGCAGATTCCGGCGCGGGGAATGTTCTCCGTGTTTGACCGCTCCTGGTACGGTCGTGTGCTGGTGGAGCGCATCGAAGGTTTCTGCTCCCCGGCGGACTGGATGCGCGCCTATGGCGAGATCAATGATTTCGAAGAGCAACTGCGCGACGCCGGGGTGATCGTGGTCAAGTTCTGGCTGGCCATCGACAAGGATACCCAACTGGAGCGCTTCCAGGCCCGCGAAGCGATCCCGTTCAAACGCTTCAAGATCACCGAAGACGACTGGCGTAACCGTGACAAATGGGATGAATACCGTGCCGCCGTGGGCGATATGGTCGACCGCACCAGTACCGAGGTTTCACAGTGGACCCTGGTAGAAGCCAATGACAAGCGCTGGGCGCGGGTCAAGGTGTTGCGCACCATCAACCTGGCGCTGGAGGAGGCGTTCGCCCAGTCCGACAAGCACGACCAGAAAGGCAAGAAGAAGTAGGCCTATAGACGGGGTGAATGATCGTCGCGGTTGGGCAGGCCTGGATCTATCCTCGGTCCATCTCCCAACAACGACAAGATCGAGGTAGCCCCATGCGTGAAGTAGTGATCGTCGACAGCGTGCGAACCGGCCTGGCCAAATCCTTTCGCGGCAAGTTCAACCAGACCCGGCCGGATGACATGGCGGCCCATTGCGTCAACGCACTGCTCGTGCGCAATGGCATTGACCCGGCGACGGTAGAGGATTGCATCGTCGGCGCGGGCTCCAACGAGGGCGCCCAGGGCTACAACATCGGGCGCAACGTCGCGGTGCTGTCGCAATTGGGCACCGGTACGGCAGGGATGACCCTCAACCGTTTCTGCTCCTCGGGCTTGCAGGCGATTGCCATCGCGGCCAATCAGATCGCCTCGGGCTGCAGCGATATCATTGTTGCCGGCGGCGTCGAGTCCATCAGCCTGACCATGAAAAGCGTCAACACCGACAACCTGATCAACCCGCTGCTCAAAGAACAGGTGCCGGGCCTCTATTTTCCCATGGGCCAGACCGCCGAAATCGTCGCGCGCCGCTATCACGTCAGCCGCGAGGACCAGGACCGGTATGCCCTGCAAAGCCAGCGACGCACCGCCCAGGCCCAGGCCGATGGTTTGTTCGACGATGAAATCGTGCCGATGGCGGTCAAGTACAACGTCGAGGACAAAAATACCGGTGTTGTGCAGGTGCTCGACGGCGTGGTCGACCGTGACGACTGCAATCGCCCGGACACCACCCTGGCCAGTCTCCAGGGTTTGAAACCGGTGTTTGCCGAAGACGGTTCGGTGACGGCGGGTAACTCTTCGCAATTGTCCGACGGCGCCTCGATGACGCTGGTGATGAGCCTGGACAAAGCCTTGGCGCTGGGGCTCAAGCCCAAGGCGTTTTTCCGTGGTTTTACCGTGGCCGGCTGCGAGCCGGATGAGATGGGCATCGGCCCGGTGTTCTCGGTGCCCAAGATGCTCAAGGCCAGAGGCTTGCAGGTGTCGGATATCGACCTGTGGGAGCTCAACGAAGCGTTCGCCTCCCAATGCCTGTACGCACGCGACCGCTTGGAAATCGACAATGCCAAATACAACGTCAACGGTGGCTCGATCTCCATCGGCCACCCGTTCGGCATGACGGGTTCGCGGCAAGTCGGGCATCTGGTGCGTGAGTTGCAGCGGCGTAATCTGCGCTATGGCGTCGTCACCATGTGCGTGGGCGGCGGCATGGGGGCGACCGGGCTGTTCGAAGCTGTGCGCTGAGTCCGTTGTGGGGCTGGCTTGCCTGCGATAACGGGTGTTTGGCTGACACTCCGTTATCGCGGGCAAGCCAGCCCACATTTGAATAGCGGCGTATCCCAATCGGTGTCCTTGCCCCTAGAATGCCTGTTCCACTTCCTCTGGCTTCTGGGGCGCGCATGCACATCTCTTCCGGCCGCTGGGTCTACGGCTTTTGCTTGACCCTGCTGACCGCGCTGCTCTGGGGCATTCTCCCGATCAAACTCAAGCAAGTGCTGCAAGTGATGGACCCGATTACCGTCACCTGGTTTCGCCTGACGGTCGCGGGCAGTTGCCTGTTCGTCTATCTCGCGGCCGTCAAGCGTTTGCCCAGCGTGCGCGTGCTCGGGCCGCGCGGCGGTTGGCTGGTCGCAATGGCCGTGTGCGGCCTGGTGGGCAACTACGTGCTGTACCTGGTAGGCCTGAAAGTGCTCAGCCCCGGCACGGCGCAACTGGTGGTGCAGATGGGGCCGATCTTCCTGATGGTCGCCAGCGTGTTTGTGTTTAAAGAACGCTTCAGCCTGGGCCAGGTGTTGGGCCTGGTGGCGCTGCTCATCGGCTTTGGCCTGTTCTTCAACCAGCGTCTGGTGGAGTTGCTGACGTCCCTGGGCACTTACACCGCCGGGGTGCTGACGGTCCTGCTCGCCACCACGATCTGGGTGTTCTACGCCCTGGGCCAGAAGCAATTGCTGACGGTGTGGAATTCGCTGCAGGTGATGATGGTGATCTATCTGTCGTGTGCTGTGTTGCTCACGCCTTGGGCGCATCCGCTGGAGGCCCTGCAACTGAGCCCGCTGCAAGGCTGGTTGCTGCTGGCGTGCTGCATGAACACGCTGGTGGCCTATGGGGCATTTGCCGAGGCCCTGGCTCATTGGGAAGCCTCGCGGGTGAGTGCG
Organism: Pseudomonas emilianonis; assembly: GCF_023072625.1. Lineage (NCBI taxonomy): Bacteria > Pseudomonadati > Pseudomonadota > Gammaproteobacteria > Pseudomonadales > Pseudomonadaceae > Pseudomonas > Pseudomonas emilianonis. Next base: position 157 of record NZ_JAKNRV010000379.1, on the reverse strand, counting down.
ACCCTGGCGCTGACGCCGTTGGTGACGTTTGTGGCGGTGGCCTTGGCGGCGTGGTGGTGGCCGGGTTTTGTGCAGGCTGAAGAGATCAATGCGCTGGGCTATGCGGGGGCGCTGGTGGTGGTGTTGGGGTCGGCGACGGTGGCGTTGGCGCCGTCGT
>NZ_JAKNRV010000378.1:0-4728 GCF_023072625.1 Pseudomonas emilianonis | reverse complement strand
TGCTGCATCGCACCACGCGCAAGCTGAGCCTCACGGCCGCCGGCGGGGAAACCCTGCCACGTTGCCGGCAATTGCTGGAATTGTGCGGTGATATGCAGGCCGCCGTCCGCGAGCCGGATGATGCGCCCCGTGGCCTGTTGCGCCTGAGTGTCAGCACCTCGTTCGGCCTGGCGCAGTTGGCCGAGGCCATCGCTGAGTACGTCAAGCGCTACCCCTTGGTGACGGTCGACCTGCAGATGCTCGATCGCACGGTCAACCTGGTGGATGAGCGCATCGATCTGGCGATCCGCACCAGCAATGACCTGGACCCCAACCTGATCGCACGGCGCCTGACCGTCTGTCGCTCGGTGGTGTGCGCGACCCCGGCCTACCTGCTTGAGCATCCGGCGCCGCACAAGGTCGAAGACCTGGCGCGGCACAACTGCCTGACCCACTCGTACTTCGGCAAAAGCCTGTGGCATTTCGAGGAAGGCGGCGAGCACGTTTCGGTGCCGGTCCACGGCAATATCACCGCCAACGAAGCCAGCACGCTGTTACGCCTGACGCTGGCCGGGGCCGGGGTGGCGATGTTGCCCAGTTATCAGGCCGGGGAGCACATCCGCCGTGGCGAACTGGTGCGCCTGCTGCCTGCGGCCGAGCCGCGGCAGATGAACATCTACGCGGTGTACGCGTCGCGCAAACACATGCCGTCGGCGCTGCGCAGCCTGCTGGATTTCCTGGTGCAGAGGTTTCCGGAAACGCCGGAGTGGGATAGGGGCCTCTGACCCGACATACAGATGTTGAATGTCGTCCAATAATGGCAACTCGCCCTGACTGACCTATGCTTTAAACAGCGTCAAGTAGATCCTTCAGAGGTCTGTGCCATGACCGTCAAAACCAGAAAGTACCTGATGATCTTCACCCTCTGCGCCTTAGCCAGCGCGCTGTACGGCACTGCCGCCTATCGCGTGGAACAGACCCGGATGCAGCCGAGCTTTGCGATCATCTGCCATCAGGACCAATGCGTTCCGCGCACCGGCAGTTTCAGCGCGTTGCGCTAATGGCCAACAGAGGACGATCGCACCTTTAACCCTGGGGTGTATCGGCCTTGAGTTGCTCGCGAAACGCCTTGGGTGAAAACCCGACCCGTCGGCGGAACAGCCGCGAGAAGTTGGTCGGGTCGGAAAAGCCCAGCACCTCCGACATTTCATTGATGGTCATGCTGGTGTAGGTCAGCAGGCGCTTGGCTTCCAGCAATTGGCGGTCATGCATGATCTGTAGCGCAGGTTGCCCGCCCAATTCCCGACACGTGCCGTTCAGGTGTGAGACCGAGATGCCCAGCTTGTGGGCCAGGTCTTCAATCTTCGGGTGTTCGCGATAATGCTGCTCGACCAATTGGGTAAAGCGCCGGAAATATTCTTGCCCGCGCGGTGTCCGTGGGTGACGGCGCTGGATCGCCTGGCGGCTGATCCACACCAGCAGTACGCTGACCAGGGCGTGCATCATCATGTCCCGGGCCGGCTGTTCATCGGCGTATTCGTCCTGAAGGCGGGCGAACAGGCTGTGGAGGTAGTCACGGTCCTTGCCTGCCGGGTAAGTGCCGAGCGCCTGCAGGCCGTCCACCGTTGCGCCCAGTTGCGCTTGCAGATGGCTGACCAGCGGTGCCGCCAGGGTCAGCACGTAGCCTTCGACCTCTTCAGCAAACCGGAACCCATGCACACACAACGGCGGCAGCACCTGCAAGGTCGCTTCGTTGAGGGTGGTGCGCTGGCCTTCGATTTCCAGTTGCGCCTGGCCTGTGTGGACGTACAGCAACTGGCACAGATCCGCGTGCCGGTGAGGCTGGATTTCCCACTGGTAGTCCCGGCTGCGTCGGGAAATCGTTTCGCAGTGCAACAAATCCGGCGTCGGCCATTGCTGGTTTTCCCCATACAGCTTGAACACCGGAATCGCGGAACTGGCAGTTTTAGTCATAGTTTCAATCCGATACTCAGGCAAGTGGTTCGGTAATCGCCCCGATTGGCAAAAAGCGCAGGCTTTGGCGCAGTTTTCACCTTCTTATAGCGGCCACTCAAGTGAAAAATGTCAGCAACACGACCAATGACAACTCTTTCACCTTATCCGTTCGGGTGAAACTTGCGGACCACAAAAATAATGAAAACACTGAAAACTCAAGTCGCCATTATCGGCGCCGGTCCCTCGGGACTTCTGCTCGGCCAACTGCTGCATCAGGCCGGTATCCAGACCCTGATTCTAGAGCGCCAAAGCGCCGATTACGTGCTGGGCCGCATCCGTGCCGGCGTGTTGGAGCAAGGCATGGTCGACCTGCTGCGCGAGGCCGGCGTCAGCCAGCGTATGGACGCGGAAGGCCTGGTCCACGATGGCTTCGAACTGGCGCTCAATGGCCAATTGACCCACATCGACCTCAAGGCGCTCACCGGCGGTCAATCGGTGATGGTCTACGGCCAGACCGAAGTGACCCGCGACCTGATGGACGCGCGCGCCGCCGCAGGTGCCATCACCTTGTATAACGCCCGTGAGGTGCAACCCCACGGGCTCAAAACTGATCAGCCCTGGTTGACGTTCGAACATGAAGGCGAAACCTTTCGCCTGGAGTGTGACTACGTGGCCGGTTGCGACGGTTTTCACGGTGTCGCCCGTCAAGCGATCCCGGCCGAATCGCTGAAGGTCTTCGAACGGGTGTACCCCTTCGGCTGGCTGGGTATCCTGGCCGACACGCCGCCGGTCCATGAAGAACTGGTGTACGCCAAGCATGCGCGTGGGTTTGCCTTGTGCAGCATGCGTTCGCCGACACGCAGCCGTTACTACCTGCAAGTACCCGTTGAGGAATCGGTCGACGCGTGGTCGGACCAGCGTTTCTGGGATGAACTGAAAGTGCGCCTGCCGAGCCACCTGGCCGAACAGTTGGTGACCGGGCCGTCGATCGAAAAAAGCATCGCGCCGCTGCGCAGCTTCGTGGTCGAGCCGATGCAGTACGGGCGTTTGTTCCTGCTGGGGGATGCGGCGCACATCGTGCCACCCACCGGGGCCAAGGGCTTGAACCTGGCGGCGAGTGACGTGAGCACGCTGTTTCGGATCTTGCTCAAGGTCTACCGCGAGGGGCGTGTGGAGTTGCTGGAGAAATACTCGGAGATCTGCCTGCGGCGGGTGTGGAAGGCCGAACGGTTTTCCTGGTGGATGACGTCGATGCTGCATCAATTTCCCGAGGCGGACGGGTTCAGCCAGCGCATTGCCGAGAGCGAACTGGCGTACTTCATCAACTCCCACGCCGGTCGCACGACCATCGCCGAAAATTACGTCGGGCTTCCTTACGAAGCTATCGAATAGCCTGCTATCGTATTGAGCATTCCCGCAGGTCGCCTTTTCCTGCGGGCCTTGCTCGAAGGTTTACCGTGACTCAACTCAATCAACCCACCCCAGCCGTGCCCGCCGTGCGCAGCATCCTCGTCTCGTTGATGATGGCGATCTTCCTCGGTGCCTTGGACCAGACCATTGTCGCGGTGTCCATGCCGGCCATTTCCGCGCAGTTCCACGACGTCAACCTGTTGGCATGGGTGATCTCCGGCTACATGGTGGCGATGACAGTGGCGGTGCCGATCTACGGCAAACTCGGCGACCTGTACGGGCGGCGGCCGATGATGCTGATCGGCATGGGCCTGTTCACCCTGGCGTCGCTGTTCTGTGGCATGGCGCAAAGCATGGAGCAACTGGTGCTGGCGCGGGTGCTCCAGGGCATCGGCGCCGGCGGGATGATTTCGGTGAGCCAGGCGATCATCGGCGACATCATCCCGCCCCGCGAGCGTGGCCGCTACCAGGGCTATTTCAGCAGCATGTACGCGGTGGCCAGCGTGGCCGGGCCGGTGCTGGGCGGTTATATGACCGAGTACCTGTCCTGGCGCTGGGTGTTTTTGATCAACCTGCCCTTGGGCGCCGGTGCCTGGTACGTGGCCCATCGCACCCTGGTCGGGCTGCCGTTGCCGCAACGCAAGCCGATCATCGATTACCTCGGTACTGTGTTGATGATCATCGGCTTGAGCGCCTTGCTGCTGGGCATCACCGAGATCGGCCAGGGCCATTATTGGCGCGATGACTCGGTGCTCGGGCTACTGGCCTGCGCGCTGGTGGCGCTGAGCATATTTGTCTGGCATGAACGGCGTGCGCGGGAACCGTTGCTGCCGATGCACCTGTTCGCCAACCGCAGCGCGGTGTTGTGCTGGTGCACGATGTTTTTCACCAGTTTCCAGGCGATTTCCCTGACGGTGCTGATGCCCCTGCGCTTTCAGACGGTAACCGGTTCCGGCGCCGACAGCGCCGCGCTGCACCTGCTGCCACTGGCGATGGGCTTGCCGATGGGCGCCTACTTTGCCGGGCGCATGACCTCGGTGACCGGGCGCTATAAACCGCTGATCCTCAGCGGCGCCGTGTTGAGCCCCTTGGCGATTCTCGGCATGGCCTACAGTGCGCCGCAGGCGTTGGGGTTGACGGCAATGTTCATGTTGCTGTGCGGCATCGCTGCCGGGATGCAGTTCCCGACCTCGCTGGTGGGCACACAGAATTCGGTGGGCCAGCACGATATCGGCGTCGCCACCAGCACCACCAACCTGTTCCGCTCCCTGGGCGGGGCGGTCGGGGTGGCGTGCATGTCGGTGAAGCGAAACGGTTCGTTGAACTCGATGCAGTCGAAGATCACCACGTGGCCATCAATCAAGGTGGCATTGCCCAGGTGGA
>NZ_JAKNRV010000377.1:0-4757 GCF_023072625.1 Pseudomonas emilianonis | reverse complement strand
AATGGCCGCCATGGTCGGCGAGGCGAGCGGTGTGGCGGCGTAACGCGGGGCGAAGCCGGCGGCGAGGAATACGCGGTTGCACTGGTCGAGGGGCGTCTGCAGCGCGGTCAGCAGATTGTGCAGGGTGCCCGGGCTCGGCTTGGCGCGGCCGGTTTCGAGGCAACTGAGGTGGCGCTGCGAAATCCCGGTGATCAGGGCCAGGTCGAGCTGGCTCAAATGCGCCTGTCGGCGTAGCTGGCGCACGTGTTCGCCGGCGGTAGCAGGGTTGTCCATGGCGTGACCATGACCTCCGAGGTCATTGCGAGGGGCTGAACCTTATCACTATCGTGGGCCTCGATCACTTCAAGGAAGAGACCATGCACAGACCCTATATTGCCCTCGCCGGGTTGCTCGGATTTTCGCTGTATACGCTGATGACGATGCTGACTGCGCAGCAGTCGCTGCTGGCGTTTGGACTGCAACTGCTGTCGCAGCCGGACACCGCGCAAGTGGTGATCGACCTGTATCTGATGGCGCTGCTGGCCGGTGTGTGGATGTACCGCGATGCCCGGCGGCGAGGAAGGTCGGTGGTTTCGGTGCTGCCTTACTGGGTGCTGACGGCGCTGTTCGTTTCGGTAGGGCCACTGCTGTATATCGTCATCAATGGGTTGCGGGATGAATGAGCTTTTGCGTGTCTACGCACTGTGCGTGCTGGTGTTGTGCCTGAAGATGCTGGCGATTTCCTGCTATCAGGGCTTCTTCCGCATTCGGGGGCGGGTGTTCACTAACCCGGAAGATGCGGCTTTCTTCAACCGCACGCCGCAGCCAGAGGAACTGCCGCAAGTCGTCCGAGCCGCGAGGGCGTGGGCCAATGATCTGGAGAACATTCCGCTGTTTTTTGTCGTCGGCGGGCTGTGTGTCGCGTTGGGAACTGCTGGCGTAGCCACGGGTGTGCTGTTCGGGGTTTTTACCCTGGCGCGGGTGGTACACACGGTCATGTATCTGAGGGAGTACCAGCCTTGGCGCACGCTGGCATATGGGGTGGGGGTGGCGTGCCTTATCGGCTTGGGCGGTATGCTCGGTTTCAGAATGGTCTAAAGGGAACCGGCCTCCTCAAACGCTAACTGTAGGAGCCGGCCCCGTGCGATCCGCCCGCCGAATACCGTCACGCTCGTGGCCGGCTCAACCGATCAAACGCCCTTGGTCGAGGGCAACAGGATCGTCAGAACCCCCACCAGCGGCAGGAACGAGCACAGTTTATAGACGTACTCGATGCCATGGCTGTCCGCGAGCAATCCCAGCAATGCGGCGCCGATACCGCTGAAACCGAACATCAGGCCAAAGAACACGCCGGCAATCATCCCGACATTGCCCGGCACCAGCTCCTGGGCGAAGACGACGATGGCCGAGAACGCCGAGGCCAGGATGAAACCGATCACCACGCTGAGCATCGCGGTCCAGAACAGGTCGACATAGGGCAGCGCCAGGGTGAACGGCGCTGCGCCGAGGATGGAGAACCAGATGACGGTCTTGCGCCCGATCCGGTCGCCGATCGGCCCACCAAAGAAGGTGCCCGCGGCCACTGCGCCGAGGAACAGGAACAGGTAAAGCTGGGAGCTGGCGACCGACAGGTTGAATTTCTCGATCAGGTAGAAGGTGAAGTAGCTGGTCAGGCTGGACATGTAGAAGTACTTGGAAAACACCAGCACGGCCAGCACCACCAGGGCGAAGGTCACGCGGCTTTTCGACAGGCCGTGGGTGGCTTTGCTGCCTTGCTTGAGCTTGAACAGGTTGAGGTGGTTGCGGTACCAGCGGCTCAAGCCATGCAGCACCAGGATCGCGAACACGGCAAACAGGCCGAACCAGGCGATATGGTCTTGGCCGTAGGGAATGATGATCGCCACCGCCAGCAACGGGCCAAGCGCGCTACCGGTGTTGCCGCCGACCTGGAAGGTCGATTGCGCCAGGCCGTAGCGCCCGCCGGAGGCCAGGCGGGCCACCCGTGACGTTTCCGGGTGGAAGGTCGACGAGCCGACGCCGATCAGCGCCGCCGCGAGCAGGATCGCCGGGAACGTGCCGACAAACGCCAGCATCAAGATGCCGGCCAAGGTACACACCATGCCGGCTGGCAGCAGCCAGGGCTTGGGGTGGCGGTCGGTGTGGTAGCCGATCCACGGCTGCAGCAGGGAGGCCGTCAGTTGGAAGGTCAGGGTGATCAGGCCGACCTGGGTGAAGCTCAGTCCGTAGTTGGCCTTGAGCATTGGATAGATCGATGGCAGCACGGCCTGGATCAGGTCATTGATCAGATGCGCCAGGGCGCAGGCGCCGAGAACGCGCATGACCAAGGGGCTGACGTGGGGCGGGCTGGAGGTGGCAGCGGGAGACGCGGTCAAGGTCGACATGCGGGCATTCCATACAAGGCAGTGAACGACGGGGAGGCGGGCAGCGATGATTTAAACCGCCGCTCCATGGATGAACTCGGTGTTTATGCTAGATTTGCCGAAAATGCCTGTCTCACGAAATTCGGGCAGAAAACATCGCAAAAAGGGCGAAACCATCAAAACACTGGATAAATTTCTGCGAGAGATCGACGAGGGCGAATGGGCTGTCATCAGTTCGGCCACCGACTATGCCGATAACTGGGTGATCCCCGAGCACAGCCACGAGAAGCATCAACTGCTGTACGCCACCGAAGGCGTGATGGTGGTGCATTCGGCGCAGAATCAGTGGACGGTGCCGCCCAATCGCGGCTTCTGGATGCCCAGCGGGCATGTGCATTCGCTGCGTTGCGTCGGTGTTCTGAAAATGCGCAGTGTGTTTGTGCGCCCCGCGAGTTTTCCGAACTTGCCGAGCGAAACCAAGGCCGTCAGCATTTCACCGCTGCTCAGTGAGCTGATCAAAGCCTCGGTCAGTTTGAAGCCGCCGTATGCCGAAGATTCGCGCGACGCCCGGATCATGCACCTGATCCTCGACGAGCTCGCCCTGTTGCCGGCCTTGCCGCTGTCCCTTCCCCAGCCTGCAGACCCGCGCATCCGCCGGATTTGCCTGGCGTTGCAGGATGACCCGGGCGATGCCTCGACCGTGGCGGATTGGAGCGAGCGCCTAGGCCTGGACCAAACCACCATCCAGCGCCTGTTCCGCCGCGAAACCGGCCTGACCTTCGGCCAGTGGCGCCAGCAAGCGCGGTTGCTGCTGGCATTGGAGCGGATAGCGGTGGGCGAGAAAATTATCGATGTGGCGTTTGAGCTGGGCTATGAAAGCCCCAGTGCCTTTACCAGCATGTTCAAAAAACAGTTTGGCAAGACGCCGAGTCAATTTTTTCGCTAGCGCCCGCCTCGTCGAGCGTTAACACGGCGGGGTGCTCGCGTACACGTCCAGCAGGCTGTTGAAGGCGTCGATATCCAGCGGTCGGCTGAGGAAGTAGCCTTGACCTTCGTCACAGGCCACTGCCTTGAGCAGTGCCAGGTGTTCGGCGGTTTCAATCCCTTCTGCCGTTACCGTCAGCGACAGGGCGCGTCCCAAGCCGACAATGGCCTGAATAATGGCCTTGTCATCGGCGCTGTCCTCCAGCCGGTTCAAGAAGCTGCGGTCGATTTTCAACCCGTCGAACGGGAACGCGCGCAAGTAGCTCAGTGAGGAGTAGCCGGTGCCGAAGTCATCCATGGCGATGCGCAGACCCAGGTGCTTGAGGGTGTGCATGACCTCAAGCGCGCCGACGGCATCGTCAAGCATCACGCTTTCGGTGATTTCCAGTTCCATGCGCGTCGGCTCGATGCCCGACTTATCCAGGGCGTACCGCACGCGCTCCACCAGGTTGCCGCGCTTGAATTCGGTGGGTGACAGGTTCACCGACACAAAAAGATGCTCAGGCCACTGCGCGGCGCACGTGCAGGCGGTTTCAAGCACCCAGTCGCTCAGCGAAAGGATCAACCCCGACTCTTCGGCAATTGGAATGAAGGTGTCCGGTGCGATCAGGCCGTGCACCGGGTGTTGCCAACGCACCAGGGCTTCGGCGCCGACCATTTGCCCGTCGCTGATGCGATAGCGCGGTTGAAAGTGCAGGCGCAGTTCTGCGTGCTTGATCGCAAACCGCAGGTCGCTTTCCAGGCGGCGACGCTCGATGATCCGTGCGTTCATTTCACCGGAGTAAAACCGCCAGGTATTACGCCCCGCAGCCTTGGCTTCGTACAGGGCGATGTCGGCGTAACGCAGCAACTCGGTGACCCCGTTGGCGTCATTGGGCGCGAGGGCAATGCCGATGCTGGCGCTGATGAACACGTCCTGCTCGTCGACTCTGATGACCCGTTCGACAGACTCGATCAAGCGCCGGCACAGGGCTTCGACTTCGTCCTGGGCGCCGGCGTCGATGAGGATCAGCACAAATTCATCGCCGCCGACGCGAGTGACCAGGTCACCGTGGCGCACGCAATCGGCCAGGCGGCTCGATACCTCATTGAGCACCCGGTCACCGGCCGCATGCCCGAGCAAGTCATTGACCGGCTTGAACCGATCCAGGTCCAGGCTGAGCATGACCAAAGGGTGCTCCAGGGTAGGCAACGCTTTGAGTTTTCCGTCCAGAAACGCTTGCAGGCGCGTGCGATTGGGCAGCCCGGTGAGAGCGTCGTGCAGGGACAGGAACTCGATGCGCCGCCGCGCTTCGACTTCTTCGGTCACATCGGTGGCGGTCCCGCGAAACCCGCCGCAGGGCATTTCCCGCGCCGACAATCGGGTGGTGCGCTCACGCCCCTGGGCGTCGACGTAGCGACACTGAATGCTGG
>NZ_JAKNRV010000376.1:0-4776 GCF_023072625.1 Pseudomonas emilianonis | reverse complement strand
TCGCGCGCCGCCGCAAACGTCTCGCCCTCGACGGTCTCCACCGCCCCGCGCGCCACCGGGCTGAACGTGCCGATTGCGGCGCGAATCTCTGCCGCATCCAGTACCAAGTCATCGCTCAACAACGCCGCGCGCTCCAGCACGTTGCGCAGCTCGCGGATATTCCCCGGCCACGCATGCTGCGCCAACAACGCCAGGGCCTCGCGATCCAGTTCGTGGTGGCTGCGCAGTTCTTCGAGGATCGCTTCGCTCAACGCCGGAATATCCTCCAGCCGCTCGCGTAACGGTGGCACCCGGATCGGCAGCACATTCAACCGGTAATACAGGTCCGCACGAAACTCGCCGCGTTTGATCGCCGCTTCCAGGTCCATGGACGTGGCGGCAATCACCCGCACATCGCTGTGCAGCATCTCGTTGGAGCCGACCGGTTCGTATTCCTTCTCCTGCAACACCCGCAGCAACTTGCTTTGCAGCGGCAGCGGCATGTCGCCGATTTCATCGAGAAACAGCGTGCCGCCCTGGGCGATCTGCAACTTGCCGGGCCGGCCTTTGCGGTCGGCGCCGGTAAACGCACCTGGCGCGGTGCCGAAGAACTCGGCCTCGAGCAAGTCATGGGGAATCGCGGCGCTGTTGATGCTGACAAATGCTCTGTGCGCCCGTGTTGAGGCGCCGTGAATTGCCTGGGCCAGCAGCTCTTTGCCGGTGCCGGTTTCGCCGAGCAGCAGCACCGGTGACTCGGCGCTCGCGCTGCGCCGCGCACGGCGTTTGACTTCCAAACTGGCGGCGCTGGTGCCGATAAAGTGCGCAAAGGTGTACTTGCTCTGGCGCGAACGCAGCAGCGAGCGGGTCGACGCCAGCTCCTGCTGCATGCTCAGGTAGCGCTCGATCAGCGGCGACAGGTTGCGCAGCTCATCGAACAGCGCAAAGCCGATGGCGCCGATCACCGCGCCGGCATCGTTGTGGATCGGCAGGCGCATCACCACCAGCGGTCCCTTGGGCGTGTCCTGAATATCCAGCAGGATCGGCAGGTCTGTGCTCACCACCTGGCGTAGCAGGCTGTTGGAGATGACTTTTTCGCAGGGTTGGCCGATGGCTTCGTCGGCGCTTTTAAGGCCGAAGCGCTTAGCGTAGCGCTCGTTCATCCACACGATGTTGGCGTCGCGGTCGACGATCACCGTGCCTTCGCTGGACTGCTCGATGATCTCGAACAGCGACCGGATGGCCAGGCCGCGAACCTGTTGGTAGTCCTTGAGGCTGGTACTCATCTCGACAATCCGAGGGCGGCCGCCAGCAACTCCTGGGTGTAGGGGTGCTGCGGCGATTCGAATACGTCATGGCTGGCGCCACGCTCCACGACCTTGCCGTCCTTGATCACGATCATGTCGTGGGCCATGGCGCGGACCACGGCCAGGTCATGGCTGATAAACAGGTAGGTCAGGCCGTATTTGTCCTGCAGTTCGCGCAGCAACGCCACCACTTGCTTCTGCACCGTGCGGTCGAGGGCTGAGGTGGGCTCGTCGAGCAGCATCAACGCGGGCCTGAGCACCAGGGCGCGGGCGATGGCAATGCGTTGGCGCTGGCCACCGGAAAACTCGTGGGGGTAGCGATGCCGGCTGGCCGGGTCGAGGCCGACGTCCTTGAGCACCTGGATCACCTGCGCGTCACGCTCGGCGAGGCTGCACGGCGCATGCACTTCCAGGCCTTCGCTGATGATCTGCTGCACCGACATGCGCGGGCTGAGGCTGCCGTAAGGGTCCTGGAACACCACCTGCATCTGCTTGCGCCATGGGCGCATCTGCTTGTGATTGAGCGGGTCGAGGGCCACCCCCTGGAAGCGGATGCTGCCGGTGGAATCCAGCAGGCGCAGGATCGCCTGGCCCAGGGTGGATTTACCCGAGCCCGACTCACCGACGATGCCCAGCGTCTTGCCGCGCTCCACGCTGAGGCTGATGCCGTCCACCGCGCGCAGGTAGGTCTTGCGCTGAAACAGGCCGCCGCCGAGGGGGAATTGCACGCTCAGGTCGTCCACCTGCAACACCGTTTCACGCGTTTCGCTGCACAGCGCCTCGCCCGCCGGTTCAGCATCCAGCAGCAAGCGGCTGTAGGGGTGTTGCGGCGCGGTGAACAAGGCCTCGCAGTCGGCCTGCTCGACGATCTCGCCGGTATGCATCACGCACACCCGCTGCGCCATGCTGCGCACCAGATTGAGGTCGTGGCTGATCAGCAGCAGCGACATGCCCAAGCGTTGTTGCAGGGACTTGAGCAGCAGCAGGATCTTGCGCTGCACGGTCACGTCCAGCGCGGTGGTGGGCTCGTCGGCGATCAGCAGTTCCGGCTCGCAGGCCAGGGCCATGGCGATCATCACGCGTTGGCGTTGGCCGCCGGAGAGTTGGTGCGGATAGGCCTTGAGCCGTTCCTCGGGCTTCTGGATACCGACCAGTTCCAGCAACTCAATGATGCGCGCCTGCGCCGCCTTGCCGCCCAGGCCCTTGTGCAACAGCAGGGTTTCGCCGATCTGCTTTTCGATGTTGTGCAGCGGGTTGAGGGAGGTCATCGGCTCCTGGAAGATTATGGCGATGCGGTCGCCGCGCAGCTTTTGCAAGGTGGCTGGCGACGCACCGATCAATTCCTGGCCGCGATAGCGCACGGAGCCGCGGGTTTGCGTGCCGGCTTCGGGCAGCAATTGCAGGATCGAAAGGGCCGTCACCGACTTGCCCGAGCCCGACTCGCCGACCAGCGCCAGGCACTCGCCGGGGCGCACATCCAGGCTCAGGTTGTGCACCACGGTCTGGCCGCTGAAGGCGACGCAGAGGTCGCGGATCTCGATCAGGTTGTCGCTCATACAGACTCACTCATGAACGGGGGTCGAAGGCATCACGCAACGCCTCGCCGATAAATACCAGCAGCGACAGGATCAGCGCCAAGGTGAAAAACGCCGTCAGGCCCAACCAGGGCGCTTGCAGGTTCTGCTTGCCCTGGGCGATCAACTCACCCAACGACGCGCTGCCTGCCGGCATGCCGAAGCCGAGGAAATCCAGGGCGCTCAAGGTGGAAATCGCACCAGTCAAAATGAACGGCAGGTAGCTCAGGGTGGCCGTCATGGCATTGGGCAGGATATGCCGGCGAATGATCTTGGCGTCACCCAAACCCAACGCCCGCGCCGCCTTGACGTACTCCAGGTTGCGCCCGCGCAGGAACTCGGCGCGCACCACATCCACCAGGGCCAGCCAGGAGAACAGCGCCATGATCCCCAGCAGCCACCAGAAGTTCGGTTCGACAAAACCGGACAGGATGATCAGCAGGTACAGCACCGGCAACCCGGACCACACTTCCAGGAGGCGTTGGCCGAGCAAGTCGACCCAGCCGCCGTAGTAACCCTGCAACGCGCCGGAGGCGATGCCGATGCTCGCACTGATCACCGTGAGCGCCAGGGCGAACAGGATCGACACCCGCGCGCCGAAGATCACCCGCGCCAGTACGTCGCGCGACTGGTCGTCGGTGCCCAGCCAGTTCACCGCTGAAGGCGGGCTGGGGGCAGGGCGGGTCAGCTCGTAGTTGGGCGTGTCATCGCTGAACGGCACCGGCGGGAACAGCATCCAGCCGCCGTCCTGCTTGATCAGCTTTTGCACGTAGTCGCTGCGATAATCCGCCTGGAACGGCAATTGCCCGCCGAACTGCTGTTCGGTGTAGCGCTTGAACACCGGGAAATACAGCTCGTTCTTGAAGCTCAACACCAGCGGCTTGTCGTTGGCGATCAACTCGCCGCCCAGGGTCAGGATAAACAGGCCGATAAACAGCCACAGCGACCACCAGCCGCGCCGGTTTTTCTTGAAGCGTTCGAAACGCCGGCGGGCCACGGGAGACAGATTGAGCATCAGGCGTTCCTCGCGGCGAAGTCGATACGCGGGTCCACCAGGGTGTAGCAGAGGTCGCCGATCAGTTTTATCAGGAGGCCGAACAGGGTGAAGATAAACAACGAGCCAAACACCACCGGATAGTCGCGGGACACGGCGGCTTCGTAGCTCATGCGCCCGAGGCCATCGAGGGAGAAGATCACTTCGATCAGCAGCGAGCCGGCAAAGAACACGCTGATAAACGCCTGGGGAATCCCCGAAATCACCAGCAGCATCGCATTGCGGAACACATGGCCGTACAGCACCTGCCGTTCGCTCAAGCCTTTGGCGCGGGCGGTGACTACGTACTGGCGCGTGATCTCATTGAGGAACGAGTTTTTCGTCAGGATGGTCAGCGTGGCGAACCCGCCAATCACCAGCGCCGTGACCGGCAAGACCAGGTGCCAGAAGTAGTCGGCGATCTTGCCGACCGTGCTCAGTTCGTCGAAGTTTTCCGAGACCAGGCCGCGCACCGGGAACCAGTTCAGCGACGTGCCGCCGGCGAACACCACGATCAGGAACATCGCAAACAGGAACGCCGGCATCGCATAGCCGATCACGATTGCGGTGCTGCTCCACACATCGAAGCTGCTGCCATGGCGCACTGCCTTGCGAATGCCCAATGGGATCGACACCAGGTAGGTGATCAGCGTGGCCCACAGGCCGAGCGAGATGGTGACTGGCATTTTTTCCAGGATCAGGTCGGTGACTGTCGCGCCGCGAAAGAAGCTGTTGCCGAAGTCCAGTTGGGCGTAGCTCTTGAGCATCAGCCACAGGCGTTCCGGTGCCGGCTTGTCGAAGCCGTATTGTTTTTCGATGTCCTTGATCAGTTTCGGGTCCAGGCCCCGGCTGGCCCGCGAGCCGCTGCTGAGGCCTTCGCCTGCGG
>NZ_JAKNRV010000375.1:0-4795 GCF_023072625.1 Pseudomonas emilianonis | reverse complement strand
TGACGATCGTCGCCTTGATCCCCAACTCCCGCGCCGCCAGCGCCACGCCTTGCGCATGGTTGCCCGCCGACGCGGTGATCACGCCGCAGGCCTTCTGCTCGGCGCGAAGCTGCATCAGCTTGTTGTAGGCGCCACGAATCTTGAAGGAAAAGGTCGGTTGCAGATCCTCGCGCTTGAGCAGCACCTGGTTGTCGAGCAACAGTGATAGCGCCGGGGCGACTTGCAAGGGCGTGCGCACGGCCACGTCGTAGACCGGCGCGGCGAGGATCTTTTTTACGTAGTGCTCAAGCAGTCCCGGGGCAGCGGTCAGTGGGACGGGGCAAGTGCGCATGGGTGTCTCCTGGCTTTGGTAAGGGCACCTGGAGACGGAAAAACAAAACCCGCCTCTAGGGCGGGTGTGGGTGCAGCCGAGCGCTATCCCGCCAAATGAGGAATGGCGGTAATAATGCTTGGCTGGCGATACAAGGTTTGAAATGTCATGTGACGAAATTACCCGGCGGCCGCCCGGCAAGTCAATGGCCAGGGGCCATTTAGCTGAGGGGGGCTTTACGGGCGACATACGAAACGTATACGCTTCGTATATCAATCTAACACAGTGAAGCACATGGGCATCGTCAAGATCAGCGACCAACTACACGAACAACTGCGCCTGGCCAGTGCGGCCATGGACCGCTCCATCAACGCCCAGGCCGAGTTCTGGATCAAGATCGGCCTGCTCGCCGAACTCAACCCGCACCTGCCCTACAACGAGCTGATCAACAAGCTGTTGCTGGACAAGCCCGACCTGATCCGGGGGCGCAGCTGATGATCAAAACCACCGCACAACTCGCCGTGATGCGCGAATCCGGGCGCCTGCTGGCCCAGGTGTTCAGCATGCTCGACAGTTTTGTTGCCGCCGGGCGCTCCACCCTGGAGCTGGACAGCGCCGTCGAAGCCTTCATCCGCCACGAGTTGAAAGCCCGCCCGGCGAGCCTCGGGCAATACGACTACCCCTTCTCCATCAACACCTCGGTCAACGAAGTGGTGTGCCACGGCATGCCCAGCGCCACGCAGATCCTCAAGGACGGCGACATCATCAATATCGACATCACCCTGGAAAAAGGCGGCTTTATCGCCGACTCCAGCAAGATGTACATGATCGGCGCCGTCTCGCCGAAGGCACGTCGCCTGGTGGAGATGACCTTCGAGGCCATGTGGGCCGGTATCCGCCAGGTCAAACCCGGCGCACACCTGGGCGACGTCGGCCACGCGATCCAAAGCCATGCGCAGGCCAATGGCTACAGCGTGGTGCGCGAATACTGCGGCCACGGCATCGGCCGGCAGATGCATGAAGAACCCCAGGTCCTGCACTTCGGCCGCCCCGGCACCGGGCTGGAGCTGCGCGAAGGCATGGTGTTTACCATCGAACCCATGCTTAACCAGGGCAGCGCCAAGGTGCGCGGCCTGAAGGACGGCTGGACGGTGGTGACCAAGGACAACAGCCTTTCGGCGCAATGGGAACATACCGTGGCGGTGACGGCAGACGGGTTCGAGGTGCTGACCCTGCAAGCCACTTCCTGAACCCGCCCCCGCAGGAGTGGGGGTTTACATCACATTCGCGCCGCCTGCCATCCGCTTGAGCCCGAGCACCATCAACCCGGCGCCCAAGCCCATCGCCAACAGAAACAGCGGGTACGACACCCACCACGGTGTACCCGCCGTCATCATGCTGAACTCCGACATGCCGCCAATGCTGGCGATCAGGTTGAGCGGCAGAAACACCACGTTGATCAACGTCAGCTTGCGCAACAGGTTGTTCATGCTGTTGTTCATCAGGTTGCCGCGCGCGTCGATCAGCCCGGAGAACACGTTGGAATAGATCTCGGCCTGTTTGTAGCACTGGTGGTTCTCGATGATCAGGTCATCGATCAGGCCGAGAATTTCCGCGCTGAAATGCTCCTTCTCCCCATGGTTACGCAGCCGCGACAACACGGCGCCGTTGCTGTGCAGCGCGTTGATGTAATAGATCAGGCTTTCGCTGAGGTTGAACATCCGCATCAGATGATGGTTGCTCATGGACGCGTTGAACTGTTGCTGCAGCTCCCGCGCGACCAGCTTGATCACCTTGAGGTGGCCGAGGTAGTGGTGAATGTTGTTGAGCAGCAGATCGAGCAGCACATCCAGCGGCGTGTGCAACGGACGGCGGGCGCCGAGCCCGGACAGCGGGGTTTCATCGGTGGCGATCACCAACAGCCGGCCGGGTGAAAACAGCAGGCCGCAGGACGACACTTCAAACACCAGGTTGCCACCGCCGGAGTAGTTCTCCGGGCGTTTCCAGATCAGAAACAGGTTGTCGGGGTGAAATTCGATGCGTGAGACTTCGTCCGGGTCGAGCGCCGAGGCCAGGGCATGCTCGTCCAGTTTGTGGTGCTCACGCAGCCAGTTGCGCTCGGCATGGTCAGGGTTGCTGAACAACATGATCGGGGCCTCGTCACTGTTCCCGCTGCGCAACTTTCCATCGATCAATTCAAAGCGCTGGATCATCGCGACTCACCAGACCTGGCCCTGACGCTTCAACTCCAGGCGCCGGACAAATTCCTCCAGCACCAGGCCATACAAGTCGTCCTGCAAGTAGGCATCTTCGATACCGGCATCCAGGTTGGGGTTGTCGTTGACCTCGATCACCACCACCTTGTCGCCCGATTGCTTGAGGTCCACGCCGTAGAGGCCGTCGCCAATCAGGTTGGCGGTCTTCACGGCCAACTCCACCACGGCCTTGGGGGCTTCGTGGACCGCCAGGGTGCGGCATTCGCCGTTGATGTCCTGGCCGATGGCCTTGTGGTTGTAGATCTGCCAATGGCCCTTGGACATGAAGTATTGGCAGGCAAAGATCGGCTTGCGGTTGAGTACGCCGATGCGCCAGTCGTACTCGGTGTAGAAAAACTCCTGGGCCAGCAGCAGCACCGAATGCTCGAACAGTTCGGCGGTGGCCTTGAGCAAGGCCTCCTGGCTTTCGACCTTGATCACCCCGCGGGAGAAACAGCCGTCGGGGATTTTCAGCACCAAGGGGAAGCCGAGGCGCTCGCCGACCCGTTCGAAGTCTTCCGGTCGCTCCTTGTAGAGAATCTCGGTGGCCGGCATGCCCAGTTGATGGCTGTTGAGCAGGTCGGTGAGGTAGACCTTGTTGGTACAGCGCAGGATCGATGCGGGGTCGTCCATCACCACCAGGCCCTCGCTTTCGGCTTTCTTGGCGAAGCGGTAGGTATGGTTGTCGACGCTGGTGGTCTCGCGGATCAACAAGGCGTCGTATTCGGCCAGACGTGCGTAGTCCTTGCGCTCGATCAGTTCCACATCGATGCCCAAACCTTTACCGACCCGGACGAAGTTTTCCAGGGCCTTGGCGTTGGAGGGCGGCAGTTGCTCCTGGGGGTCGTGAAGGATCGCCAGGTCATAGCGGGCCAATCGGCGCGAGCGCGGCTGACGCCAGATCTTGCGACTGAAGTTGTCGAGGGCGTGGGCGAATTGATCTTCCTGGTCATCACGCAGCTTGTGCAATACGCCGGACTTGACCCCTTCGATATGCCAGCCGTTATTCTTTTTGAATTCAACTAACAAGATCGGACACGGGAACGCTTCAAACAATTGGCGCGCCAACTCCTGCAACGGATCAATATTGGTTCGGCCAAAGTAAAGCGTCAGCGTAAAGCCTTCGGTATTGCTGTAAAGATGATGACTCAAGGCTTTATCGAGGGTTTTATCCAGGTCATCCAAGGCCAGCCCATACAGTGACTTCTTGGTCAATTCACTGATGGTGCGCACCGATGGAATCACCTTGTGCCCGCGTGCTTCGGCCAGCAGCGAACAGTAGTAACCGTGCCCCAGGTACTTGTAGCTGCGACACAGGTTGATCACCTGCACGCGCTTGCCGGTCTCGCTTTCGCGGGTTTGCTCGAGGTACTCCTGGGCGGTGACGATGTCTTCGCTGGGGAAGTAGGAGGCCCAGTCTTCCTTGCGTTCGACAATAATCACTACTTGACTTGCCCCTCTGGGCGGAGCAGAAAAATAACCTTTGGAAGTTATTGTCGCCGCGACGCTTTGCTCGGATACTTCACGCCAATGACTTTGTACCGCAGACATAATATTTGATCCGCTTTAGAGAACTCGACCTTTTCTATTAAGCACGATCTTTTAGAGAAGTCCCGTTTCGTTACGTAACTTTTACGGCGGTCATATGGCTCTTTTCTTTCGCGTTGCAACCCCCTGCGATGTGCCGGCATTGGTGGTACTGGAACAGCACTGTTTCACCACCGACAGGCTGTCGCCACGCAGTTTTCAATGGATGATCAGCCGCGCCCACGCCGAGTTGCTGGTGGCCGAACAAGACGGGCAATTACTCGGGTATGCGCTGGCGTTGTTTCATCGCGGCACCTCCCTGGCGCGGCTGTACTCCATCGCCATCGCCGAGCCTGCGCGCGGCCTGGGCCTGGGCAAGCAGTTGCTGAGCCGCATCGAGGCCTGCGCGGTGGAGCACGATTGTGCGTACCTGCGCCTGGAAGTACGCACCGACAACCCCGGCGCCCTCGCCCTGTATGAGCGCAACGGCTACCGGCGCTTTGCGTTGATCAACGATTACTACGAAGACCACGCCCCCGCCCTGCGCCTGGAAAAACGCATCGTCCAGCACCAGGATGCGCGTGTGCAGAATGTGCCGTATTACCAGCAAACCACCGACTTCACCTGTGGCGCCGCCTGCCTGCTGATGGCCATGGGCGCGTTGCTGCCGGAACGCGTCGCCGCACGCCGCGAAGAACTGCAG
>NZ_JAKNRV010000374.1:0-4820 GCF_023072625.1 Pseudomonas emilianonis | reverse complement strand
CCGGAAGGTGTGCTTGCCGATGCGCGGCCAGGCGGTTTCGACGCTTTTCCAGCCGGTTGGCAGCTCGAACACCAAGCGCGAGACCAGCTCGACGCCGTCCTGCTGGTCGAGGCGCGCGGCTGGCACCAGGTCTTCCCCGCGAAACAGCGCCCAGCTCGGCGTCATCCGCGCTTCATAGGCACCCGGCTTGCGCGCATGGCTGAGGCGTACACGGTAGGTCAGGCTGGCCTTGTCGGCGCTGGGTTGCCAAAGGCCGCGATGGCCACTGACTTTCCATTGGCCGTCGGCCTGGAAATCGCTGTAGTCACCGTCGCGGCCCAGCTCGAAATCCAGGCTGCGCACCGCCGAACCCTGGGACAGACTCACGCGCACCAGCGCCTGATCGCTCTGGGGCAGCAGTTTGACGTGATAGTCCAGGTCGACTTTCTTCGCGCACCACGCCGGCGTGCTCAGCGCCAGCAACACCAGGCTCGCCGCCAGTTGGGTCAGCCCCCTCATGCTCACTCCTTGTTCAGCCCGCGCGGAAGATCAGGTAATCCTCCCAGTCGTCTTCGGGCACGCTGCCTTCGGCGAGCATGCGTCCGGACTGGGAAATGCGTTCGTGATGCACGGCGTCACGGTCGCCGCAGACCAGGTGATGCCACAGCGGCAAGTCCTTGCGCTCGCTGACCAGGCGGTAGCCGCAGGTGGGCGGCAGCCACTTGAACTGGTCGGCCTGGCCCGGGGTGAGCTGGATACAGTCGGGCACCGACGCGCGGCGGTTAGGGTAATCGGTACACTGGCAGGTTTTCAGGTCGAGCAGTTTGCAGGCGATGCGCGTGTAATAGACGCTGTTGTCGTCTTCATCCTCGAGCTTTTGCAGGCAGCACAGGCCACAGCCGTCGCACAACGACTCCCACTCCTCCTGATCGAGGTGTTCAAGGGTTTTGCGTATCCAGAAAGGTTCGACTTTGGCGGCCATGGCTCTACATCAGTATCGGTAGGTGAAAAGGCCGTCAGTCTAGTGCCCAAGACCACTGCGGCCAAGCGCTTACGACTGGCGGTGTTACAAGACTTGTCAGTCTAGCGGGGGCACAGTAGCTTTGGGCGCCGAATTGACAATCAGGAACTGCCCATGAGCACCAACCCCCGCGCTGCCGATTACCCGATCAACCCCCAGTTCACTGACCGCTGGTCGCCCCGCGCCTTCACCGGCGCGAGCATCCCGCAGGAAACCCTGCTGAGCTTTTTCGAAGCCGCGCGCTGGGCGCCATCGGCCTATAACTCGCAGCCCTGGCGTTTCCTCTACGCGCGCCGGGACACGCCGGACTGGGAGCGCTTCCTGGGTCTGTTGAACGAATTCAACCGCAACTGGGCGCAGCATGCGTCGGCCCTGGTGATCATCGCCTCGAAAACCGACTTCATCGCCCCCGGCGCCAGCGAAGAAACCCCGGCGCTGTGGCACACCTTCGACACCGGTTCGGCCTGGGGCTACCTCGCGCTACAGGCCAGCCTCAGCGGCTGGCATACGCATGGCATGGCCGGCTTCGATCAGGAACTGACGCGCAAGGAGCTGAAGGTTCCACAGGGTTATGCGCTGCATGCGGCGGTCGCGATCGGCAAGCTGGGCGACAAGTCGACCTTGCCGGAGTACCTGCAAGGCCGTGAGACGCCAAGCCCGCGTAAGCCGTTGAGCGAGCTGGTGTCGCAAGGCGATTTCAGTCTCTAGGACTGACGTGGGAGCTGGCTTGCCAGCCCCCACCTGCGGTTCGGCGCGGTGTCAGTATCCGCGCTCGAAATCCACTTCACCGCGCAAGGCTTGCTGGGCCTGGTACGCGCGCACGTTCTCCAGAAACAGTTGCACCATCATCGGCGGCGAGGTCGGTGCCGAGCTGTGCCCGGTCAGCAGCAGGCCCCAGGCGGTCCAGAACGGGTGGCGTTGCGGCAACGGTTCCTGGCGACACACGTCGATCACCGCACCGGCCAGATGCCCTTCTTTCAAGGCTTCGACCAGATCGGCATCGACCACCGCGACGCCACGGCCGACGTTGATGAACAACCCGCTCGGTTTGAACTGCTTGAACAACGCCGCGTCGTACAGGTCGTGGGTGTTCGGCGTATTCGGCAGCAGGTTGATCACGTAGTCCGCTTCGCCCACCAGCCGACCCAGTTGATCGATCCCGGCCACTTCGATAAACGGTGCCTGCTCGCGTGCCTGACTGGCGATGCCATATAGCTTGACGCCAAACGGCACGAGAAACTGCGCCACGCGTTGGCCGATATCACCGCAGCCGACGATCAACACCGTGCGCCCGGCGAGGCTCTGGCCCATGCGGCTGTCCCACTTGCGCTCGACCTGGCTGACCAGGCGCGCCAACACTTCGCGTTCATGGCCCAGCATGTAGGTGAGGATAAATTCCGCCATGACCTGGCCAAAAATTCCCACCGCACGGGTCAGCCGATAGTCGCGAGGCAAGCCCTCAGCCAGCAGCGGCGTGACGCCGGCCCAGGTCGATTGCAGCCACTGCGGGTGGTGCCCCTGGCGCAACAGGGTGGCCAGCAGGTCCGGCTGGCCAAGCCACACCGGGCAATCGGCGGCCAGGCGCGACAGTTCGGCTGAGTCGCCGCTGGTCAACACCTCAAGGTCCGGTGCCGCTTCGCCCAGCAACCGAGCGTAGAGCGGGTGATCCTGTTCAGCAATCAGAACACGCATGGTTCAAACCTTTCAAAAACAATGCAGACGGCCGCCCGCATCCTTACGGCCACCGTCCATTAATACGATTCCATGGAAAAATGCGCCCAGGACAGGGCACTGAGCGATCACATCGGGTCGTTGCGGCGCAGCAGCTCTTCGGGCAAGTGTTCGATGTACTCGTCTTCGGCCGGTGGCATTTGCAGGTGGTAGCCTTGCTTTTCGAGGTTTTCTAGGACCACCGCAATGTCCTCGCGCGACAGCTTGCGCTCGGGCGTCAACACCATGTCGAACGCGTGATGGGCTTTGCCGAAGGCTTCCATCAAGGGTTCCGGCACGCGCTCCAGGGCATCGCTTTTCAGCACGTAGAGGTACATTTCGTTGCGTTTCAAGCTGCGATAGATGGAGCAAATACGTTTCAAGGCTGTTCTCCGGCAGTGGCCAGGCTGTCGAGCAGCGCCTGGCCCATCAACTCGCGGCGCCAGCCACGCAGCGAGTCTGGCAGTTTATAAGGCCCATCGGGGTAGCCACTTTTGACCAGGGCTTCGAGGGTTTTCTTGCGCAGCATCAGTTCCGGCGCCATGTCCAGGCGTTCGGCTTCAGCCTGGCCCAAGGCGCGCAGGTGCTTGATCAGCGCAGCGGCATCCACCGGCAGCGGTTCAGCCACGGCGGGCGGCCATTGGTCCATGGACACGCTGCCGGCGCGCTTGATCAGGTCCAGCAGAAACTGGCCATCCTGACGCACGGTGCGCGGGTGCATGTCTTCGATTTTGCCCAGGGCGGCGAGGTTATCCGGCTGGGACTTGGCCAGGGGCCACAGCGAGTGTTCACGAATGACGCGATTACGCGGCAGGTCGCGGACACGCGCTTGCTGCTCGCGCCAGGCGCACAGTTCACGCAGCACGGCGAGTTGGGCACGGGACAGTTTCCACGCCAGCTTGGCGTCGCGGTACACCTCGTAGGGGTCGACTTCGCGGCGCAGGTTCGCCACCAGTTCGGCACCGTCGTCCAGGACCCAGGCGTATTTGTCGTCCGACAGCCGCGGGCGCAGGCGAATGTAGACCTCGGCCAGGTGGACCGCATCTTCGGCGGCGTAGCTCACCTGGGTCTCGGACAATGGGCGCTGCAGCCAGTCGGAGCGGGTTTCGCCCTTGGGCAAGTCGATATCGAGCACGGCTTGCACCAGCCGCGAATAGCCCATGGAGAACCCGAGGTTCAGGTAAGCCGCAGCCAGTTGGGTGTCGAACAACGGCACCGGCAGGCTGCCGGTCAGGCGCAGCAACACTTCCAGGTCTTCGCTGCAGGCGTGGACCACTTTGATCACGGCCGGGTTTTCCAGCAAAGCTGCCAGCGGTTGCCAGTTGTCGATGGTCAGGGGGTCGATCAGGTAAGCGCGAACGCCATCACCGATCTGGATCAGCCCGGCAATGGGATAAAAGGTGTCGACCCGCATGAATTCGGTGTCGAGGGCGACGAATGGCAACTGCTGCCATTCGGCGCAATGCTGGCCGAGGCTATCGTTGTCGCAGATCCAGTGAATATCGATGGCCACACGGCTCTCCCTTGAAGAATGGCGCGCAGTATATATCGCGAAAGGGACTTGCGAGCATCCGCAGTGCACACGCAATCATGAAAACTCCGACAGCGCGTGAAGAATAGTCCGACCGATGGGAGTTATCCCGTCTTACGCAGAACGTAGACACGCCACACACTGGAGCCGGGGATGAACTCCTGGTAATACAGGACCTCGAAGCCCGCCTGGCGGAACTCGTCCTCCACCGGCGTATGAGACGCGACCGACACAATCACCGTGTCGCGGCTGACCCGATGAAACTCCTGCAGCAGCGCCTGGCGCGCTTCGCTGCTGGGTACATGACGAAACAATTCCAGACAGAAAATGCAATCCACCGCATTCGCCGACAGGCCGATGGAAAACGCCGAACCTTGAAAGGTCTTGACCCGTTTGAGCAGCGACGTCGGGTGGTGGGTGCGGGCGTGGTCGAGCATGTCCTGGGAGTTATCCGAGGCGAGGATCACCCGGTTGACGTGTTCGGCCAACACCGGCCAGAACCGCCCCGAACCGCAGGCCAGGTCGAGGACCAAACCGGGCTCGCCGGCGACCTTGAGGGCATTGCGCACCAGCCGCCCG
>NZ_JAKNRV010000373.1:0-4835 GCF_023072625.1 Pseudomonas emilianonis | reverse complement strand
CCCGGCGTCGGTGCCACTGCCACCGGGCAGCGGCCCGCGTCATTTGCTGTTCAGCGCCGACGGTAAACACGCGTGGCTGACCACCGAGATGAGCGCCCAGGTCGCGGTGTTCGATTACCACGACGGCCAGCTCAAGCAAACCCAGTGGGTGGACTTCGCCGCCGGGCAACCGGTGTCCGCCAAGGCCGGCGCGGCGTTGCACGCATCAAGCGATGGCAAGTTCCTGTATGTGAGCAATCGCGGCACGGCCAATCAGTTGCTGGTGTTCAGCATCGACCCGGCCACCGCACACCTCAAGGAACTGCAGCGCCGTTCCGTGGAAGGCGACCACCCGCGCGAGTTCAGCCTGGACCCGAGCGGCAAGTTCCTGCTGATCGCGAACCAGAAAAGCAATGAAATCGTGGTGGTCGAACGCGACCCCAAAACCGGCCTGCTCGGTAAAACCGTGCAAAAACTGTCGATCGATGCGCCCAGCGACCTCAAGTTCCTGCTGCGTCAATAAGCCACAGGCCCCGCACAGTGGGGCCTGATCCTCTTTATTAATTCGATTGATAACAGCTACTGTTTCAAAGCATTTCTAAGGCCCAACCCTCGGGCGTAAGTTGAGTTCCAAGGCCTCCACGGCCACTCAACCAAACGAACACAAGGGTTACCGACATGAACTTCAATCTCTTCTCGATCATCGCCGCCTCCGCTGTTTCCGCCACTGTTGCGTTGCCGGCTGCCGCCAGCGTGAACGTTATCGGCAAACAATCCAGCACCAGCGCCTACACCCAGAAATACCTGCAACAGAGTGCCAACTTCTACGCAGCACTGGATCACAAAACCCAGTACTGAGCGACATGTGGGAGCAGGCGTGCTCCCACACTCAGTTAGACCGATTCAGGTTTTTGCCATCACCGCGATAAACAGCGGCGAGTCCAGAAACCATTGCAACCACGCCTGCACCCGCCGGTATGACGTGTGCGCAAACCACTCCCGATCGACATGCGCAAACTGCCGCACAAACGGCGCCACGGCCATATCCGCAAGGCTCGGGTGATCGGCCAGCAAATACGCGCGGTCTGCCAGCAACCCCTCCAGCTTCTGCAAAAACACCTCACCTTCGGCTCGATAATGTTCCATCGGCTGCTCCGGGTAGCGTTCGGCATACTTGTATCGATTCAGGTGATGTTTGAAGCCCTGGTCATTCTCGGCAATCAGCGCCAGCACCGCAGGATCACCCTCGAGCAACCAGTCTTGCGGGTCGTTTTGCGCCAAGGCCCAGCGCATGATATCCAGGCTTTCGTCGATCACCCGGCCGTCGACGCTCAACACCGGCACCGTGCCTTTGGGCGACAGCGCGAGCATCTCGGCCGGCTTGGCCTTGAGGCTGACTTCGACAATCCGCACCGGCACGCCGCAATAGCGCAAAGCCAGGCGGGCGCGCATCGCATAGGGGCAACGGCGAAACGAGTACAGCAGCGCCTCGCTCACTTCACCTCCACGGTGCTCAAGCCATTGCCCTGGCGCTTGACCTGGATCTGTACCGGGATGCGCTCGTGCATTTCCTGTACGTGGGAGATCACCGCAACCTTGCGGCCTTGGGCTTGCAGGCCGTCCAGTGCGTCCATGGCCAACTGCAGGGATTCCGGGTCGAGGCTGCCGAAACCTTCGTCGATAAACAGCGACTCGATCTTCAAGGTACTCGACGCCATCGATGCCAGGCCCAGCGCCAGCGCCAGGGACACCAGGAACGTCTCGCCGCCGGACAATGAATGCACCGAGCGCAGTTCGTCGCCCATTTCCGTGTCCATCACCAGCAGGCCGAGCATGCTGCCGCCGCGTTTGAGGCGGTAGCGGCGCACCAGTTGGCGCAGTTGCACGTTGGCGTGGTGTACCAGCAAATCGAGGTTGTAGGCCTGGGCGATCTTGCGGAACGTGTCGCCGGTGGCCGAGCCGATCAGCGCGTTGAGGCGCGCCCAGCGTTGCCATTCGTCATAGGCCTTGGCGATCTGTTCGTCCAGGGCGTGGTTGGCGTCCTGGCGGCGCTGGTCTTCGGATTGCCGCGCGCGCAGTTCGGCGCAGTGTTTTTCGCCGTCGGCCAGTTGCTGGTTGAGCGCCGCCAGGCTGCTGTCCAACTGTTCTGCTTGCAGATTGCCGTTGTGCAGCGCCTGGTGCTCGGTCAGGCGTTGTTCGCGCTCCTGCAGCAGCACACTGGCTTGCTCGACGGCTTTTTCGCTGCTGTGTAGCTGCTGGCGCAGTGCGCTGGCGTGGGCGTCGTCGAAGGCCAGCAGGCGCTTGAGCCCGGCGTCGTCCAGTTCGGGGTGCAGGGCGCGCCACTCGCGCAAGCGCGCCGCGAGCGCTTGCTGTTCGGCTTGCAGCGTGTGCTGACGGTCCTGCTGGGCCTTGAGGTCGGCGGCCAGTTGGATCAACGCGTTGTGGATGTCCTGCACCTGTTGGTTGGCGTCGGCTGCGCGTTGGCGTGACTGCGCCACGGCCTGTTCGAGTTGCTGTTGCCAGTCTTCGGCACGCGGGTGCTGACCGAGCAGGCCGCTGAGTTTTTCCTCGGCCGTGTGTTGCTGAGCGGCCAGTTCGCTGACCTGCTGGCGCAACGCGTCGAGCTGCTGCTGGCGATGCTGCTGATGGGTGTGTGCTTTCTCGATCGCCTGCTGACGCTCTTGTTGCTCGGCCAGTTCATCGCGCTGGTGGGCCAGCTCTTCGAGACGCTGGCTGACCTGTTGGTCCAACAGCATGAAGGTCGCCGCCGGTTCGCTGCGCAGCCCTTCCAGGGTCTCGGACGGCAACAGGCTGGCGAAGGCCTGCAGTTCTTCGTCGAGGCGTTCGCGGTCGTTGGCCAGCTCGCGTTGCTGGTCGATCAGCAGTTGGCGAGCTTGCTGGCCGGCGTCTTGGGCCGCTTGTAGCTGTTGCTGCAGGCGACCGGCGTTTTGTTGCAGGTTGAGCAGGGCGCCTTGGCGTTGCTCGTCCTGGCTGATGTTTTGCGTCAGTTGACTGAGCTGCTGGGCCAGCCAGTCGCTGCGCCGGGCGGCGTCCTGATTGAACAACGAGGCCGACAGCGGGTGCGCGTCCAGGCTGGGCGCCAGGGCGTGCTGTTGCGTCGTCAGTTGCTCCTGTTGTTGCAGGAATTCTTTTTGCTGGGCGATCAAGCCGCCTACTTCGCCGCGCAGTTCGGTGAGTTTTTCCTTGAGGCTGTCGACGGCTTGCTGCGCCATGGCCTCTTCGTTTTCGTCGTGGCGACCGAGGCTGTGCAGCAACGCTTCGGGCTGGTGATACGGATGCTCATGGCTGCCGCACACCGGGCAAGGCTGGCCATCCTGCAATTGCTCGCGCAACTCTTCGACGCTGGCACTGCGCGCTAGACGCTGGCGCTCCAGCAACTGCTTGGTCACCGTCAGGGTTTGTTCGGCGACCGTGAGTTCGGCTTTGGTGTGCAGGCCGGTCTGGTTCAACCGGTCGCGTTGTTGTTGGGCGTCCGAGAGTTTCTGCGTCAATAGGGCCGCTTGCTGGTCCAGCTGTTGCTGGCTGTCCCACAGCCGGGTCAGGTCTTCAAAGGCGCGTTGCTGCTTGCGATTGTCTTGCAGCAGGCTGGCGAGCAACTGGATCTGCTCGGCGACGGCGTGAGGCTCGGCGCCGGCTTCCTGGTACAGCAGGTCGAGGGCATCGCGTTGTTGGGCGAACTTCTCGACGGCGGCGGTGGCGCGCTGTTCAAGTTGCGGCAGTTCGGCCTGGCCCTTGTTCAGGCGATTGCCGATCAGCATCAATTGTTGCAGGCGGTCGCGGTAGACGTTCCAGGCCTCGCTCAACGGTGCGAGGGCGGCGCTGCGTTCCAGGCCGGTGGCCAGACGTTGCAGACGCTCGGCGACGTGGCTGTGCTTTTCCTGCAACCCCTTGAGCAAGGCCTGACCTTCGGCGCAGGCGGTTTCGTGCTGTTGCTGGTCCTCGCTGCGCTTGGCCAGTTCTTTGGTCAAGTGGGCGAGGGTGTTCTGTTCTTCGAAGGCCTGGCGCAGCAAAGGCACGGCGTCGGCCTGATCTTTCAGGGCCGCGGCCAGCGCCGTTTGGGCGGATGCCTGCTGCTGTTGGGCTTGTTCCTGGCGCTCATGCAGATCGGTTTGCTGCTCGATATGCGCTTGAATGTGCGCCGCCAGCGGCGTGAGCACGGTGTCGAGTTCCGCCTGGCGCGCGAAGTGATGGCGCTGCGGTGCCAACTGCTCCAGGCGGCTCAAGTCCTCGCGCTGCAGACCTTGGCTGTCCCAGTGTTGCTGGGCTTGCTGCAACTGTTCGACGGCACTGAGCTTGCGCTCCTGCCATTCACGCAGTTCCTTGAGCCAGGTGTGCTGCAGCTCCAGTTGCTTGAGCTGGGCTTGCTCGGTCTTGAGCTGTTGTTGCGCCTGGGCCAACTGTTGGTCCAGTTCGGCGCGGGCCTCCGGGGCCAGGGGCACCACGCCGGTGGCCTGGTCCTGCAGTTGTTTGTGGGCGTCCTTGGCGTCCTTGGCCTTGTCGAACGCGCGACGGCCGAGCTGGGTGTAAAGCGCGGTGTCGGTGAGCTTTTCCAGCAGTTCGCTGCGCTCGTTGTCGTTGGCCTTGAGGAAGGCGCTGAACTCGCTTTGCGCCAGCAACACGGCGCGGGTGAACTGCTCGAAGTTCAGGCCCAGGGCCAATTCCAGTTGGGTCTTGTATTCGGTTTTCTGGCTCGCCAGCAGTTGGTCGCTGTCCAGGTCGATCAGGCTCTGCCGGCTGTTCTGCAATTTGCCGCTGGCTTTGTCGCGGGCGCGGTTGGCTTCCCAGCGCGCGCGGTAGCGGCGGCCGTTGACGCCGACAAAATCCACCTCGGCATA
>NZ_JAKNRV010000372.1:0-4847 GCF_023072625.1 Pseudomonas emilianonis | reverse complement strand
CGGTTTCCGAGTAGGGAATGGCCTCAAACGTCACTTCGTAACTGGCGTCGCGAGCGGCGCGGCTGATCAGTTGGGTGATCACCGCACCGGGGGCGAAAGCCTGTGGCGCGCCGCCAGAGATTTTAAGTACCTGCCCTGGAGCAAGGGTTGCGCTGCTGCTGACGCCGTTGAGTCGAGTTTGGCCGTTGAGGTAACGCTCGTGACGCAGGCGAGCGTAGAAGTAGCCGCTTTCGCTTTGCAGGTCTTCGTCATGGGCGTAGCGATCGCCCATGACGGTGTAGGGTTCGGCGTAGTGATAAGCCTCGCCATAGGTGCCGTTGGCGCCACGGGTTTGGTCGATATCACCGTTCAGGTGAGCGTTGGCCACGCGGTGCTGGTAGGTGCGGATATTGACGTGCTGTTCCACCACCTGGTGGCTCGATTGCAGGGCCCATACACCGTCCTGGCCACTGCTGCTGAGCCCGGATTGCGGGCGGTAGGCCAACGCCACGTCAAACTGGTAGTGACGCTGGTCATCGTGAAATTCCACTACGTCGATATTCAGGCGTTCGTCGCTGGTGAAGCGGTACCAGATGCCGACGTCGGCCAGCAGGCGCGAGATGAAGGCCAGATCGCTCTCGCCATACTGCATAACCTGTTCGCGTTTGGGGTATTCACGCACCAGGCTGAAAAGGAAGTCCTGGCCTTCAAAATCGTGGCGGCTGCGCAGGATGCTTTCGACGATTTGCGGCACCGATTGATGCTGGTAGATGCGAAACTGTCGGCCTTGGCCGAGCAGGGCCAGGTGCGGTTGCAGGGTGATTTCGTAGCGGGCTTCATCAGCGGAGCCGGACAGGCGTTTGAAACCGGTGACTACGCCGTGCAGGGTACGCAGCGGCTTGATCTCGGGCACGCTGAAGCCCAAGGCCGGTGGTTTTTGCGGTGGGGCGTGCAGGCTGAAACGGGCGGCCTGGCCGAGCAGGGTTTCGGCGGCGAGGTCACGTTCGGTGCTGGTGAACTCTATGCGATAGGTGAACGGTTGGCTCAGGTGTTCCTGGCCCTCAAAGGCCAGGACGTCAAGCAGTGCATCGACGTCGCGCACGCTGAGTGTGTGCCGGCTGTGGTCGTAGAAGCTGCGCAGTTGGTTGATCATGTTCAGGCCTCCATCGCAACAGGCGAAACAGCGTCTTGGGCGTCGATAAAATGCAGGACAATCCCTTCCTCAATGCTGTAGCCCAAGGTCACGCCGAAAGTTTTCTGCCGGGCGGCTTGGCGTTGCAGCAACTGCTGACTGAGGACCGGCAGAATCTGCTGATTGAGCAGGCTGTCGATGTTGCGCGCGCCTGTGTCGGGCAGCAGGCAGGCCGCAACCAGCGCCTCGTTGAGGGCTGCGTCGACCTGACAATCCAATCCGTAATGACGCTGCAAGCGCTTGGCAACGTCGGCGAGTTTGATGGCGACGATACGTTGGAGGGCGTCGGCTTGAAGCGGGCGGTAAATCAGGGTTTGGAAACGAGCCAATAAGGCTGGCTGGAAGTGTTCGCGCAGGATCGGGCGCAGCAACGCGTGCAAGGTACTGTCGGGTGCGTCGGGGAACTCTTGCAGGCAAGTTTGAAGTTCATCGCTGCCAAGGTTGGAAGTCATGAGAATGACGGTGTTGCGAAAGTCGATTTCCCGGCCTTCGCCATCGCGCATGCAGCCCCGATCAAAGACCTGGTAAAAAATATTGAGAACGTCGCGGTGCGCCTTCTCGACTTCATCGAGCAGCACCACGCTGTAGGGGCGTTGACGCACGGCTTCGGTGAGCACGCCGCCCTGACCGTAACCGACGTAGCCGGGAGGTGAGCCTTTGAGCTGGCTGACGGTATGGGCTTCCTGATATTCCGAGAGGTTAATGGTGATCAGCGATTTTTCGCCGCCGAACAGCGTGTCGGCCAGGGCCAGGGCCGTTTCGGTTTTGCCGACGCCGCTAGTGCCGACCAGCAAAAATACGCCCAGCGGGGCTTTTTCGTCTGTCAGGCCGGTCCTAGCTGCGCGTAGGCGCTGGGCCAAAGCACTGAGCGCAAGGTCCTGGCCGATCACTTGCTCACCCAGTTGGTATTCCAGCTCAAGCAGGCTGGCTTGTTCGTCCTTGAGTAAGCTGCCCAGCGGTACGCCGGTCCAGTCAGCGACGACTTCGGCCACACTGCGCGCATCGACGTCGAGGGACAGAAGTGGCTGGTTGCCCTGGGCGTTGCTCAGTTGTTGTTGCAATTGCAGGCAGACGGCCCTTTGTGCGGGTTCTGCCTGACGGGCATCGCACAATTGCTGGGTAAGCTCGAGTTCGTTGCGGTATTGCGCCTCGAGCCCGACTAGCTGGCGGTGCAACTCGGCGTGCTGCGCGTCGATGATCGCCAGGCGCTCGCTGGCGGGGCTGCCGCTCAGTTGCTGGTCTTCTTCCAGGGCCTGGCGTTCCAGCTCGAGGGCTGTTTGCTGGGCCTTAAGGCGCACCAGCGCTTGCGGCTCGCAGTCCAAGCTCATGCGTGCCCGTGCACTGGCGGTGTCGAGCAGGTCGATGGCTTTGTCGGGGAGTTCTCGACCGGTCAGGTAGCGTCGTGAAAGAGTCACCGCGGCTTGTACCGCCGCGTCCTGGATGTGCACGCCGTGATGGCTGGCGTAGCGCGCCTTGAGACCGCGCAGCATCAGGCAGGCGCTGGCGTCGTCCGGCTCGTCGACCTTGACCATCTGGAAGCGTCGTTCCAAGGCGGCATCGCGTTCAAAATACTGTTTGTATTCACCCCAAGTCGTGGCCGCGACCGTGCGCAACTCGCCACGCGCCAGGGCCGGTTTGAGCAGGTTGGCGGCGTCCGCACCACCCGCCTGGTTACCAGCGCCAATCAGAGTGTGGGCTTCATCGATAAACAGCAGCACCGGATGCGGCGACAGTTGCACGGCCTCGATGACGTTTTTCAGGCGTTGTTCGAATTCGCCTTTGACCCCGGCGCCCGCTTGCAACAAACCCAGGTCAAGGGTGCGTAAGGCGACCTGCTTGAGGCTGTCGGGGACATTGCCCTCTACGATGCGTAACGCGAGACCTTCAACCAAAGCGGTTTTGCCGACGCCGGGCTCCCCCACCAGGATCGGGTTGTTCTTGCGCCGACGGCTGAGAATATCGATCACCTGACGGATCTCATCGTCACGGCCAAACACCGGGTCGATCTGCCCCGCCCGCGCCTTGGCAGTAAGGTCGTGGGTGAATTTGTCCAAGATGACTTTCAGGGCATCCGGTTCATCGGTGCCGGATAAAGCGGGCAGCTTAGTGTGGTCCCGTGCCGCTTCTTGCTGCACTTGCGCACGTTCTTCGGAGTGCTGGTCGAGCAACACCAATAGCCGCTGTAACTGGGCATCGCTGATACTAAGCAGCGGCCAAGTGGCGTCGCACACCAGCAGGCTCGGAGTTTCCAGCAGCGCACCGAGCAAATGGGCCGAGCGCAGGATCTCGTTATTGCCATCCAGGGATGCCAGCAGCCAAGCATTCTTGATCAGTTGTTGCAGCTTGCCGCACAGCTGTGGCTTGTTTTGCACGCTGCGCGGCAGGGTGTCCAGATGGTCGATCAGGCCGCGCCAGAGCGCATCCATATCCCATTCGTAGCGACGGGCGATAAGGGTCAGGTCACCCTCGCCTTGCTCCAGCAACTTGAGCAGCCAGTGTTCGATGGTGACCTGCGCGTGGGCACGGCTTTGGCACAACGTAGCCGCTGCACTCAACGCCTGGGTGCAATAAGGGTTGAGACGGCGAAGCAAGCGCGTGGAATGTTGGGCCATACGGTTACATCCTTGTTCGGTGATGGTGGTGTGTCATCGTTAACGCCAGCCACGGGTTTGAAACTCGATGTGTTTGGCTGAACGCCCGCGAACGGACGCTCAACCCAGCACACCGGGAGCCAGCAGGCAAAGGCCCACCTGCTGCTCCATGCGTATCAAGCGCTTTGGCGTTCATTCCATGAATCGGAGTGGATGATGTTGCCGTCCTTGTAGGTCCAGGTGACCTTCTCGTAACGCAACTCCACCTGCTCGAGGTGGTTGTGTTTCTCTTTGCTCGGGTCTTTGACGTCGTGCATTTTCGGCGCGACTTTCACGACTTTGACGTCTTCGAGTTTGGTGATGAAGTACTCGACCTCCTGCCCCGCATCGTCGATGCGGTACCACTTGAACTCAGCACTCTTGAGCGTTTGCCCGGTGGTGACCGCCTTGTAGAGATAGGGGCTGGACGCGTCGATTTCCTTGGAAAACAGAAACGGGGTGTGAACCCGCGTACCGGTCAATTTCCCGGTGTTATTGTCGGTGGGGATGTACAGACTGTGATCCTGGGCAATCACCTCGATGCTGCCCTCGCGTTGTTGCACGTTCACCGAACCCTTGATAGTTGCGCCGCCGTCGTCTTGCAGCCAGAGGTAAACGGGAATTGCCATGTGAAGCTCCTTTTTCTCGTAGATTTAAATGTCGCGGAATGCGACCGGGGGTTGCCTGTCCGGGTGTGCGACGGGAAGCACGCAGGCCCCCGCCTCAGGCACCAGACGGATATCAACGCGGCGGTTGGCTGCACGCCCCGCCTCGGTGTCGTTGCCGGCAATCGGCTGGCTGGCGCCAAAGCCCTGCACGGCAAAGCAGCTGTCGGGAATGCCGCCCATGCGCTGCATCCAGTCATGCACGGCAGCGGCGCGGGCGCGGGACAGTCGAAGATTGTTTTCGTGGTCGCCAGTGGCATCGGTATGCCCCGAGATAACGATCAGCCAGCCGGGCTGTGCCTTGATATCGACCAGCGCATTGATCAGCGTCTTGGCCGAATCCGGCTTAAGCAGGGCACTGCCGCTGGCGAACAGCGACAG
>NZ_JAKNRV010000371.1:0-4860 GCF_023072625.1 Pseudomonas emilianonis | reverse complement strand
GGACTACTCTGGTCAGGCATTACGGAGGGCGTGGATCATAGCAAACCTGTGTGGATTTGGAGCATGTGCAGGTTTTGCATGAATATCGTTCATGTTGGTGTGGGGGTTGGGCCGGTAGAATCCGCGGCGGTTGGGGAAGCGCCCGGTCACTTGCCAGCCGATGTTGCTGGCGTCGGCGAACACCATGTTCAAGGCGATGGCGCGGATTTCCCGGGTCGCGTCCGAGGCTTTGCCGGCGGTTTGCGCACGGGACAGGTCGAAGAACGCATCCAGGCTCTTGTCGTCCTTGACGTCCGCCGTTTGCAGGGCCAGGCCCAGTCCCGTTGTCAGCGCCTGGCTACTGTTGAGCAGGGCGCCGTGGCGGGTTTCGTACACCACTTCGCGAATCGAGCGTTGGCCTTTGATGAAAAAGGTCTCGTTACGCACGCCGGCCGGTAGCCATTTGCCGTTGCTCTCGTAGTACAACGCGCTGCCCTGGCGTTTGACCTTTTCCAGGAACAGGTCCTGGGTGTCGCCCTTGACCGTGCTCATGCTCCACGCCACTTTGCCGTTAAAGCCGGACAACAGGGTCGGCAGGCCGGCAATCGAGGCGCCGACGGCCTGGTATTTCGGGGCGCGGATCTGCACGTAGTTCCATGGCGACGGTGCTTGCGGCTGGGCGGCGAGGTCGTTGGCCAGCAGGCTTTTGCCGCTGCGGCTGCGTTGCGGGCCAATCGCCCAGTTGCTCGAGGTGGTGACCGCCAGTGAGTTGAGGCTGCTCAGTTGCTGGCTGACCGTCTCCAGCCCTGCCAGCCCGGTGATCTGGCCCAGGTTCACGCCCTTGAGTTTGTCGGCTTCGGCCAGCGGGATCGGCTCATCCGGCGCACTTGGGGTGAGCCAGGCGAGTTTGTCGACGCCGACCTTTTGCCCCAGTACCAGGGATGACAATTCTTCCTGCAGGTTGGCCGACTCGCTGAAATTCAGCAGGCAGAACAACAGCGCCGAATCTTCCGGCTTCCAGTACTCGGGTTTGTAGCCGGTCTGGGCGAGGTCCGGTGGCAGCTTGTCGCGGTAGCGGAACAGGTAGGCGTTGACACCACGGGCATACACTTCAAAGAAGCGCTTGAGACGCGGCGACGAGGCGTTGTACAGCTCGCTGGCGCTTTTCTTGAGATTGACCGCGCGCATGAAGCGGTCGACATCCAGCACCTCGGGGCCGGACATTTCCGCCAGGCGGCCTTGGGCCAGCAAGCGCAACGTGACCATCTGCGTAATGCGGTCGCTGGCATGCACATAACCGAGGCTGAACAGCGCGTCGTGGAAGGTGTTGCTTTCAATCAGCGGCATGCCCTGGGCATTGCGGCGTATCGAAACATTCTGCGCGAGGCCCTTGATCGGCTGTACGCCGGCAACGGGTGGCAGGGTGTCCTGGGTGCTCTGGAGCTGGCAACCAGCCAGGCTTAATGCACTGGCCACTGCCGCTGCAACGCCGAACCGGGGAAGAAAATGTGAGAGGGCTGGCGAGGCCATGGCAAAGCTCCTGCGGGGGGTGGCGTCAGTAAAGGCGCTACGTTAGTGAGCGCGGTGAAACGACGCAAGCAGGAGCTAAGGCTTATTTTCAGACGCCAGGTATCAAGCGCCGTGGCACTTCTTGAATTTCTTCTCGCTGCCGCATGGGCATGGATCGTTGCGGCCAACGTCCTTCAGGGCGTTGCGCACCGGCTCCTGGTGAGCATGGCCGCAGTTCGGGCCGTGGACATGGCCGTGGTCGTGATCATGGTGATCGTGATCGTGGTTGCAGTCAGGACCATGGACATGGGGTTGCTGAGTCATCGATGTCGCTCCGGAATAAAATCGCCGGGGATTATCTCGCCATTGTGGTCCACGCGCACGTCATTACCGATGAATAATCCGGTTTTCAGTTCGCCTTCCAGCCGATAAGGCACGGGCCGGTCGGGTTTTTTCAGTATCTGCACCACATCACGGATTTGCGGCCAGAGGTTGGTGCGCACCGTGATCTTGAAAAAGGCATGGCCACGCGGCGGCACGGTGAGCCATTCGTTGGATTCGCCTTCGGTCAGCAGCAGGTTGCCCAGGCTGACTTTGTAGATCAGGCCCCGCACCGTCAGGTCGGCGTCGTCGCGGTTGTCCACGCGGAAATACAGCTTGAACTTCTGCTCCAGTAACTTGGCCCGTACCACTTCGACTTTCACCAGCGAGACGTGGGGCGGGGGCGTGTCGTCCTCGAACCACGAGGCGCAGCCGCTCAAGCCAAGGGTCAACGCCAGCAACAAGCTGTAAGTCCGGAGCATGGCGTGATCCCTGTCAGGTGATTAGAGGTAGCTGGAGCAGCACTTCTTGAACTTCTGCCCGCTCCCGCAGAGGCACGCGTCATTGCGTCCGGCCTTCATCTCCACTGTCGGGTCGATGAAGTACCAGCGCCCCTCATTCTGTACGAAAGAAGACTGTTCGCGGTGGCTATGTTCGCCGGTGCTGTCATGCCAGCGTGCAGTAAAGGTCACGAACGCATGTTCCGGCTGGCCGCCGAACACCTCGGAGCTTTCCACCTCCAGGCCAAGCCAGGTGCTCTGGGCACTCCAGGCGGCAATGGCGTCACGGTCCAGAGCGGCCTGTTGCGCGGGCAGGGTGGTGGCCACCAGGTAGTCCACCAGGCCCAGCACGTAGGCGCTGTAGCGCGAGCGCATCAGCGCGGTGGCGCACGGCGCCGGGTGGCCGGCGTGATAATGGCCGCAGCAGGCATCCAGCAGGTTGCCGCTGCCGCAGGGGCAAATGGATGTCGTCATTGGGTTACCACCAATACTTTCCGAAGTTTTCCGGGTTGGCCCAGAAGCGGGCGTTGAGCCAGTCCGGCACCTGTTTATAGTCAAGCAGATCATAGGTAAACAGCGTCAGCACCTGCTCATCGCGCTGGAAGCGCTCGCCGGCCTGCAGGGCCAGGGAGAAGAAGTCAGTGTCCTTCCAGTCGCAGGCTCCCAGGTCCACCAGCACTGCAATACGGCTGGCATTGAGGTTGCGAATGCCGCCCAACAGGGTCAGACCTTGTGGTTTTGACAGGTGTTCCAGGCAATCGACCACCAGCGCCAGGTCAAAACGCTGCGCCGCCAGTTCCGCCGGCAACGCGCCAGGCGCCGCGACGGACACCTGGGTCTCGGGGTGCGCCTTTTGAAAGGCTTCCAGTGCCGGGAACTGGCTGGCACCCAACAGCAACAGGCGTTTGGGCTGCTGCAAATCGAGCAAGGCAGCCAGGGCTTGCTGGGGTGTACGAGAAGAAATACCAGCGGTCATCAGAGATCCTCACATCAGGACCCTAGAGACTAGCGCGGCTGAGCGTGCGGGCCTAGAGCGGGTGGCTGAGAAAAGTCCCTCAAGTGCGGCCGTCCTCAATGAATACTGGGGTGTGGCGTACTGGCGCAGTTGAAAAGAGCGGTCTTTACTCCACCCATCGGCCCCCGCCGATCCCCCCAGGAGAAATCAGATGAGCATCATGCGGACAGCTCTACCCTTGATTCTGCTAACCGGAGTATTGACAGGTTGCGCAGGTTTGCAAAAAACCGATTGGCCCACCTGCGCCGCCGTTGGCGGTGTGACCGGCGCGGCGATCGGTGCGACGGAAAGCTCAGCCTATGCCGGCTACGGCGCGTTGTTGATCGGCGGCATGGCCGGCGCCTATTGCTGGGTACACGGCGATGGCGACGAAGACGGCGATGGCGTGCCGGACAGCCGCGACAAGTGCCCCGGTACGCCGAAAGGCGTGCAGGTCGATGCCAATGGTTGCCCACCTGCGCCACCCGCCGTTGTGGTTGAAGAGGTGGTTGTGGTCAAGGAAGAAACCATCGTGATTCGCGACGTACACTTCCAGTTCGACTCGGCCAAGCTGACGGCGGCGGACAAAACCAAGCTCGACACCATCGCCACCCGCCTGAAACAGGAAGCCCCGAGCGCCCAACTGCGGGTCAGCGGGTATACCGACAGCGTCGGCAAGGACGCCTATAACCAGAAACTCTCGGAAAAACGTGCCCACTCGGTGACGGATTACTTGATCGGCTCCGGCGTGCCTCGCAGTAACTTTGTATCGGTGACCGGTGCGGGCGAAAGCCATCCGGTGGCTGACAACAAAACCGCTGAAGGGCGTGCTCTGAACCGCCGCGTGGAAATCCAGATCAACCGCTGACAGCCCCTGCCCCTGTGGGATTCCGCAGGGGCATCGTTGGCGATCCTCGCTGAAACCGCCGCCTTCTCAAGTTTTTTGATCCTTCACTGGCAAATCGCCTGTAGAAGTCGTTACTGTGCGCCCAAAGAAAAATTTGAAATAACAAATTCCCCAGCACTCAGGAGCCCCATGATGCGTAAGGTTTTTCTGTTGGCCCTGTTGGTCAGCCCCGTTGCCCTGGCCCAGAACGTCAGTGTTGAAACCAATTCGTTGATGCGCTTGCCCAGCAGTACCAGCGTTTTGCAACTGGAACGCCTGGACGTGGCGGACTACGGCACTTTGCTCATTCCGGCCACGATCAGCCAGGTCTCGGTGGAGGTGTTGCACCTGGGCCGCGAAGCACGCATCGCCATCGCTCCCGGTAACACCGCGCTGCAATTGCAGGTGCGTCAGGCGCAACTGGAGCACGGCAGCCAGATCACCTCGCGTGGTGCTCCCGGTACCCATGAAAAACCAGCCAAGGCTGGGCGTGACCTGACCTTGCGCATCAATGCCCTGACGGCGCAAGAGCTGTCGGTGGATGCCCGTGGTGGTACCGGCGCCCAAGGTTATGCCGGGCTGGATGGCGCCAACGGCGAGGACCCGGGTTGCACTTGGGGTTCCGCCGGGCGCGGTGCCAACGGCGATAACGGTGGCGACGGGTTGGCTGG
>NZ_JAKNRV010000370.1:0-4863 GCF_023072625.1 Pseudomonas emilianonis | reverse complement strand
CCTGCGCGTGGCGGCCGAGCAGAGCCTGCTCGAAGCCTTGGAACACGCGGGTTTGCAGGTGCCCAACCTGTGCCGTGGCGGGGTCTGCGGCCAATGCATCACGCGCCATCGAGGCGGCGCCATCGAACACCGCGACAGTTTCCTCAGCCCGGCCGAGCAGGCCGAATTTCTGATGCCTTGCGTCTCGCGCGGCAGCGGCCCCTGCGTTTCGCTGGACCTATAGGAGTGAGTGCCATGCCCCTGCAATCGAGCCCTGTGCTGAGCTATCGCGACGACTTCAGCTTTCGCAACAGCCCGGCGGCGATCCGTCGCTTCCCCTTCCCGTTTATCGAGGACAGCTACCGGTACTCGGTGAACATCGAACCGGCCACCTCCCGCGACCCGGGTTCCATTTATGAGCACGCCTTCGACATCGACGAGCACTACCGCTCGGAAATGGCCGAACGCGCGCTGATCCTGGACAACGACCCACGCCGCTACCTGGTGATGCCGCACATGCAAACGGCGGCCTGGGATGTGCTGCAAATGCTCATGGAGAACCTCGCCGTCGACTACCCGCAGTGGTTCAGCCTGGTGCGTGACGGCGACCGCTGGCACTGGCGCAACCACCTGCTGCAGATCGATCAGCCCTTCATCTTCGGCGATGCCGCCAGCCTGCCCTGCGCACCGCTGGAATACATCGGCCGCCAGGTACAAGGGGATTTCGCCCTGCTCGACCAGCGCGACGGCGACCTGTACATGGACGCCGGCCTGGTCACCAGCCCGGCCGACTGGTCGCTGGCGTTCGATGCCGGCATGA
This sequence comes from Pseudomonas emilianonis, assembly GCF_023072625.1. Classification (NCBI taxonomy): domain Bacteria; kingdom Pseudomonadati; phylum Pseudomonadota; class Gammaproteobacteria; order Pseudomonadales; family Pseudomonadaceae; genus Pseudomonas; species Pseudomonas emilianonis. Next base: position 4,064 of record NZ_JAKNRV010000370.1, on the reverse strand, counting down.
GCTTCAAGCAGTGGCATGCACCGGTGCCCATGGCCAACCAGATGGGGGTGTTCGACCGTGCGCTGAAGTACCTGCTCAACCTGCAGGCCGGCCAGCCGGTACGGCGCCTGAACTGGACCCTGACCATCAACCCGCGCCTGGATTCGTCGCCGGAAACCTTCCATCAATGGGGTGCCGACCGCGGTCGGATCACCGCGCAGAACGTCGGGCAACAGGTGCACCTGCGGGTCGAACTGCAAGTGATGGCGCGCCTGCCGCGCAGCAACGCGGTGATGTTCAGCATTCGCACCTACCTGATCAGCCTGGACGAACTGGTCACCCAACCCGGCTGGGGCTGCCGCCTGCACCGCGTGCTGCGCGACCTGCCCGAGCCCATCGCCGACTACAAGGGCATGACCCGCTATCGACAGCCACTGGTCGAGTGGCTGAGCCAGTTCGATCCACGCGCCTGACCTTCTTTTCCCGACAAGGAACATCACATGACCCACTCCTGGCGTATTTCTGCATTGGCCGAGCGGCACCGCGCCCTTGGCTCGAACCTCGAAGACTGGAACGGCATGGGCACCGCCTGGACCTACAACAGCGCGCTGGCCGACCACCACGAAGCAATCCGCACCCGCGCCGGCCTGATGGACGTATCGGGCCTGAAAAAAGTCCACTACGTAGGCCCGCACGCCGAAAGCCTGTTGCAGTGGGCCACCACCCGCGACATCGCCAAGCTCTATCCCGGCAAATCGGTGTATGCGTCGATGCTCGACGAGGACGGCAAATTCGTCGATGACTGCATCGTCTACCGCACCGGGCCCAATGCCTTCATGGTCGTGCATGGCGCCGGCACCGGGCATGAAATGTTGGTGCGCTCGGCCCAGGGCCGGCAAGTGGCGGTGCTGTTCGACGACGACCTGCACGACCTGTCGCTGCAAGGCCCGCTGGCGGTGGATTTTCTCGCCGAGCACGTGCCTGGCATCCGCCAGTTGCCGTACTTCCATCACCTGCAAACGCGCCTGTTCGAGCGCCCGGTGATGATCTCCCGCACCGGCTACACCGGCGAGCGCGGCTACGAAATTTTCTGCAAGGCCGCCGACGCACCGTTCCTGTGGGACAGCATCCTCGAACAGGGCGCGAGCCTGGGCATTATCCCCTGCGCCTTCACCGCCCTGGACTGGCTGCGGGTGGAAAGTTCGCTGATGTTTTTCCCCTACGACAACTCGCAGATGTACCCCTTCGCCGACCAGAAGGCCGGCGACACCCTGTGGGAAATGGGCCTGGACTTCACGGTTTCGCCCGGCAAGCAAGCGTTCCGCGGCGCCGAGGAACACCTGCGCCTGCGCGGCCAGGAGCGCTTCAAGATCACCGGCGTGCTGCTCGAGGGCGTGCGCCCGGCCGAGGCTGGCGACACCTTGTGGCAAGGCAACCAGCAAGTCGGCGTGATCACCTGCGGCATGTATTCGCGCCTGAGCAAACGCTCGATGGCCCTCGCGCGCATGAGCGTTGCCTGTTCCGTCCCCGGCATCGCATTGCAGGTGCGCGGCAGCCTCGAAGGCGCCGCCGCCACCCACGCCTTGCCCTTCGACGACCCGGAAAAAACCAAGCGCACGGCCAAGGGCTGAGTCTTCCTTCATCTTATTCAGGAGCCTTCGATGGACGCCTCCAGCGAACATTACATTCTCAAGATCACCTGCCCGGCAGCGTCCGGGATCGTCGCCGCGATCAGCGCCTGCCTGGCCCGGCAGCAGTGCTACATCAGCGAGCTGGCGCAATTTGACGACGAGTTCACCGGGCAGTTTTTCATGCGCGCGGTGTTCCGTTTCAACACCGGCGTCAGCGGTGATGTCGGCGCCCTGCGCGAAGACCTGGGCGGACTCGCCGGCGGCTTCGACATGCAGTGGCAGTTGTTCAGCTCACGCCAGCCGACCCGCGTGCTGCTGATGGTCAGCAAGTTCGACCATTGCCTCACCGACCTGCTCTACCGCCACCGCAAAGGCGAGATGGACATGACCATCACCGCCGTGGTCTCCAACCACCTGGACCTGCGGGCAATGGCCGAGCGTGAAGGCATCCGCTTCATCTACCTGCCCATCACCAAGGACACTAAGGCCAGCCAGGAAGCCGAACTGATGCGCATCGTCGAAGACACCCAGACCGACCTGGTGGTGCTCGCGCGCTACATGCAGATTCTGTCCGACGGCCTGTGCCAGCAACTCTCGGGGCGCGCGATCAACATCCACCACTCGTTCCTGCCCGGTTTCAAGGGCGCCAAGCCGTATCACCAGGCCTATGACCGGGGGGTGAAGCTGATCGGCGCCACCGCCCACTACGTCACCAGCGACCTCGACGAGGGGCCGATCATCGAGCAGGAAATCCAGCGCGTCGACCATACCCACCTGCCCGATTCCCTGATCGCCATCGGCCGCGACACCGAAACCGTGGCCCTTTCCAAAGCCCTGAAATACCACCTGGAACACCGGGTGTTCATCAACCACGACAAGACAGTGATCTTTCGCTGAAACCCTTCAGGAGACACGTTCATGACGCTACGTGTAGCAATCATCGGCGCCGGCCCATGCGGCCTGGCCCAACTTCGCGCCTTCCAGTCGGCCCGCGACAAGGGCGCCGCCATTCCCGAACTGGTGTGCTTCGAGAAACAGCAGGACTGGGGCGGCATGTGGAACTACACCTGGCGCACCGGCCTGGACGAAAACGGCGAGCCGGTGCACGGCAGCATGTACCGCTACCTGTGGTCCAACGGCCCCAAGGAATGCCTGGAGTTCGCCGACTACACCTTTGAAGAACATTTCGGCCGGCCCATCGCCTCCTATCCGCCCCGCGAAGTGTTGTGGGACTACATCAAGGGCCGGGTGAAAAAGGCCGGCGTGCGCGACTACATCCGCTTCAACAATGTGGTGCGCCAGGTCACCTTCGACGAACAGACCCAGCGCTTCACCCTGTACGCCCACGACTACACCCACGACACCTTGACCTGTGAAGAATTCGACTACGTGATCAACGCCTGCGGCCACTTCTCCACGCCCAAGGTGCCGTACTTCGAAGGCTTCGAGCAGTTCGCCGGGCGCATCCTGCATGCCCATGACTTTCGCGAGGCGCTGGAATTCAAGGACAAGGACCTGCTGATCGTCGGCAGCAGCTATTCGGCCGAGGACATCGGCTCGCAATGCTACAAATATGGCGCGCGCAGCATCACCAGTTGCTACCGCACCACGCCCATGGGCTATGCGTGGCCGGACAACTGGGAAGAAAAACCGTTGCTGCAACGCCTGGAAAACAACCGCGCGTTCTTTGCCGATGGCAGCAGCAAGCACGTCGACGCGGTGATCCTGTGCACCGGCTACAAGCACCACTTCCCGTTCCTGCCGGATGAACTGAGCCTCAGGACCGACAACCGCCTGTGGCCGATGAACCTCTACAAGGGCGTGTTCTGGGAACCCAACCCACGGTTGATCTACCTCGGCATGCAAGACCAGTGGTACTCGTTCAACATGTTCGACGCCCAGGCCTGGTATGCCCGCGATGTGATCCTGGGGCGTATCGCGCTGCCCAGCCAGGCCGAGATGATCGCCGACAGCCAACAATGGCAGGCACGCGAACAGACCCTGGAAACCAACCAGCAGATGTTCGAGTTCCAGGGCGCCTACATCCAGCACTTGGTGGACGCCACCGACTACCCGAATTTCGACATTGCCGCCGTCAACGAGACCTTCCTGCACTGGAAGCACGACAAGGCCGAAAACATCATGGGTTATCGCGACAAGTCCTACCGCTCGCTGATGACCGGCACCCAGTCGCCGCCGCACCACACCCCGTGGCTGCAGGCCCTGGACGACTCGATGGCGGCGTACCTGGGCGAGCCCGCAACGCCCATCAAGTCAGTCGGCTGAGCGGGTGCCCATGATGAATGCTCCGCGTGTTTCCCACCCGCGAGAACCCGGGCTGTTTGCCCGTGCGCCGAACCTGGAACGCTACCGCGTGGCCGCAGGCGGTGTGACCCTGGTCGACCTGCAGCCCGGCGACGGCCTGCAGGTGATCGACGTCGAAGGCCGGCAACC
>NZ_JAKNRV010000036.1:0-24548 GCF_023072625.1 Pseudomonas emilianonis | reverse complement strand
CGTCAGGGTTGCTGGCGTCGCCCAGCAGGCGGTCGAGGGTCGACAGGTTGGCCGCCAGCGCACGCAAGGAACGCAGCAGGCCGCGCCAGGCCGGGTTGCTCTGGATGCGCAGGTGTTCCATGGACGCGTTCAGGTCGCCCAAGGCTTCGGCGAAGCTGGCGTCATAGATGAACGGCTGGCGCAGTTGGATCGACTCGGCCAGGGCCTCGCAAGCCTTGCCTTGCTGGCGCAGCAGGCGCTGGCAGCGGAATAGCACATCGCTATGAAAGAAGGCCTCGGCCAGGGCGTTGTAGGGGTAGTGGGACGAACTGGCGCGTTCGTGGATGTCCTGGGCCAGGAAGTACAGCTTGAGGTAACGACTGACCTTCGAGCCCGGCCGCCCATTGCCGACGCGGTGCAGGATGATTTCCTTCGCCGCATTCAGTGCGGCCACCACCCGGCCGTTTTGCTGGGCCAGCTCCAGGCGTCGCGCCTCCACGTTCAACTGGCGGATCGGTTCGAACAGCGACGACTTGAGCTTGAGGTAATGCCCCAATTCGCGAAACAACCGCGCCAGGCTCTGCTGCACCGGCTGGTTGGAAAACAGCACCTGCCACAGCACCGACAGCGCCCCGTACCAGGCGGCCCCGGCCACCAGCAGCAGCGGTTCATGCCAGAAATCTGTGACGGCGCCGCCGCGTTGGTCCACGCCGATCATGGTGTAGACCGACAGGATCAAGGTGGCCGAAGCAATCGCGCCATACCGTTCGCCAAGGGCTCCGAGCATGGTCAGGCCAAAACTCGCCAGGGCCAGGGCGACGGCAAAGGCCCAGGGATAGGGGAACAGCAACTCCACCGACAGCGCGGCAATGCTGAAACACACCAGCGTCACCGCCAGGGCATTGAGGCGGCCTTGCCAACTGTCGTCGGTCTCGGCCAGGGCGCTGGCGATAATTCCCAGGAACAGCGGGATCAGCAGCGTCATTTCATCTTGGTACCAGCACAGCGCCATGCTGCCGGTGAGGGCGATGAAGACCCGAACGCTGTAACTGAATTTATCCAGCGCCCACAGGCGCCGCATGGATTGGTTGAACGAGGTCGATGACATGAAGGCTGGAGTCTTCCGGGACGATGCCGCTAAATTGGGCCAGTAATGACGCCACGGCAAGCGTGGCGATCACATCTGACAGCAAAATTTATTCCGGCCACAGCATTCTCAATGTGCAATGCAGTCAATGTGGGAGGGGGCTTGCCCCCGATGGCGGCGTGTCAGTCACCTGATGAGTTGACTGGTCCACTGCTATCGGGAGCAAGCCCCCTCCCACATTTGTACTGCGTTGTGTCAGGCGTACTGCGCGGCGGCGTAGCCGGAAGCCCAGGCCCACTGGAAGTTGAAACCACCGAGGTGGCCGGTCACATCCAGTACTTCACCGATAAAGTACAGGCCCGGGCTTTTCAGCGACTCCATGGTCTTGGACGACACTTCTCGCGTATCCACGCCGCCCAGCGTCACTTCGGCGGTGCGGTAGCCCTCGGTGCCTGCCGGGACCAGTTGCCAGCTCGCCAGTTTTTGCGCGATGTCGGCCAGTTCGGCGTGGGTGTACTGCTTCATCGGCTTGGACACGAACCAGGTGTCCGCCAGCAGGTTGGCCATCTTCTTGGTGAAGATCTCACCCAGCAGGGTTTTCAGCTCGCTGTTGGGGCGCTCGGCCTGTTGCTGTTGCAGCCAGGCGTGGGCGTCGTGGTCGGGCAGCAGGTTGATCTCGACCGTGTCACCGGATTCCCAGTACGAGGAAATCTGCAAAATCGCCGGCCCGCTCAGGCCGCGATGGGTAAACAGGAGGTTCTCGCGAAAGCTCTGGCCGTTGCAGTTGACCAGGCAGTCCACCGAGGTGCCGGACAACTCGCCGCACAAATCCTTGAGCTGGTCGGTGATGGTGAACGGCACCAGCCCGGCGCGGGTCGGCAGCAGTTCGTGGCCGAACTGCCTGGCCACCTGATAACCAAAACCGGTTGCGCCCAGCGTCGGAATCGACAAACCGCCGGTGGCGATCACCAGGGACTCACAGCGCAGCTCACCCAACGTGGTCTGCAACTGGTAGCCACTCTCGAGTTTGGCAATCTCCTGAATTGAAGTATCCAGATGCATGCTTACGCCGGTCTGGATGCACTCGTCGAGCAACATGCCGAGGATGTCGCTGGATTTGTTATCGCAGAACAACTGGCCGAGTTTCTTCTCGTGGTACGGCACGCCGTGCTTGGCCACCAGCCCGATGAAATCCCATTGGGTGTAGCGGGCCAGGGCGGATTTGCAGAAGTGTGCGTTGTGCGAGAGGAAGTTGGCCGGCTCGGTGTACATATTGGTGAAATTGCAGCGGCCACCGCCGGACATCAGGATCTTCTTGCCGGCCTTGTTCGCGTGGTCGATCAGCATCACCTTGCGTCCACGCCCGGCGGCGGTCAGTGCGCACATCAAGCCTGCGGCGCCGGCGCCAATGATCACAACTTCGGTCGAGCGCACAGCAATGTCCTCACAAAATATTGATCTGAAATGCAATCAAAACTGTGGGAGGGGGCTTGCCCCCGATGGCGGTGGTCCAGTCAATTAATCAGGTGACTGATACACCGCCATCGGGGGCAAGCCCCCTCCCACATTGGATCTCCATGGGATGGGAGATCGCTTACAGGATCCGCACGCGCAACGAACGGCCCTTGATCTTGCCGTCATTCAAACGCTGCAGCGCCTGCTTGGCGACGCCGCGTTCCACAGCGACGAAGGCCTGGAAATCAAAGATCGCGATCTTGCCGACCTGGGCGCCGGGGATGCCGGCGTCACCGGTCAGTGCGCCGAGGATGTCGCCCGGGCGTACCTTGTCTTTACGGCCGGCGGCGATGCACAGGGTGCTCATCTGCGGCAGCAGCGGACCACCGCTCTGCGGCTTGAGGTTGTCCAACTGGTCCCAGTTCAGCGGCGATTTCTGTAACTGCTCGATGGCTTGGGCACGGTGCGCTTCAGACGGCGCCACCAGGCTGATGGCGATCCCGGTCTCACCGGCACGGCCGGTGCGGCCGACGCGGTGGATGTGGATTTCCGAGTCGCGGGCCAGTTCGACGTTGATCACCATGTCCAGCGAGTCGATGTCCAGGCCACGGGCGGCAACGTCGGTGGCGACCAGTACCGAGGTGCTGCGGTTGGCGAACATCGCCAGCACCTGGTCACGGTCACGCTGTTCCAGGTCGCCATGCAGGCCGACGGCGGAGATGCCCTTGGAGGTCAGGTGATCGACGGTTTCCTGCACTTGCTGCTTGGTGAAGCAGAACGCCACGCACGAGGCCGGGCGGAAGTGCGCGAGCACCTTGGTCACCGCGTCCATGCGCTCTTCCGGCGAGATCTCGTAGAAGCGCTGCTCGATCTGGTCATCGGAGTGGAAGGCTTCGGCCTTCACTTGCTGCGGCGCGCGCATGAATTTGGAGGCCAACTGCTTGATGCTCACCGGGTAGGTGGCCGAGAACAGCAGGGTCTGGCGGCGGGCCGGGGTCTTGCTGATGATGTCTTCAATGGCGTCGTAGAAGCCCATGTCGAGCATGCGGTCGGCTTCGTCGAGGATCAGCGTGTTCAAGCCGTCGAGCACCAGCGAACCCTTGCGCAGGTGTTGCTGGATGCGGCCCGGGGTGCCGACGATGACGTGGGCGCCATGTTCCAGCGAGGCGATCTGCGGGCCGAGGGACACGCCGCCACACAGGGTCAGCACCTTGATGTTGTCTTCGGCACGGGCCAGGCGGCGGATTTCCTTGGCCACCTGGTCGGCCAGCTCGCGAGTCGGGCACATCACCAGGGCCTGGCAGCCGAAGTAGCGCGGGTTGATCGGGTTCAGCAGGCCGATGCCGAACGCAGCCGTCTTGCCGCTGCCGGTCTTGGCCTGGGCAATCAGGTCCAGCCCCTTGAGGATCACCGGCAAGCTCTGCGCCTGGATCTGCGTCATCTCGGCATAACCCAGCGAGTCGAGGTTAGCCAGCATGGCGGCGGAGAGCGGCAACGTATTAAAAGCGGTGGCGATGGTGGTCACGGGACTGGCTCTGCAAAACAAAATGTCGCGCAGTGTACCAGCCCCGTGGGATTTTCCCTGCAAGTTCTCGACGAGACGCCTGCTAGTGTTCGATGTCGTGCTCGCGGCTGCCGATGCGTTTGCCGTCTTTTGGCGACAGTTGCAGGAAAATCGCCGCCGCCAGCATCGCCATGATGCCCACGGTGAGGAAGGTCAACTGGAAGGCGCCAAGTACCGTGCTCACGCCGTCGTTGCCCGACTCGGCGGTAAACCCGCCGAGCAGCGCACCGGCGCAGGCCACGCCGAGGCTCAGGGACAGTTGCGCCACCACCGACAGCAAGCTGTTGCCGCTGCTGGCCTGGGCGTCGTCGAGGTCGATCAGGGTGACGGTGTTCATCGCGGTGAACTGCAAGGAGTTGATCGCCCCCAGTACCGCCAGCATGCCCAGCAGCAGCGGGTAGGGGGTCTGCTCGCTGACCAGGCCCATGCTCGCCAGCATCAGGCCCAAGGCCAGGGTGTTGCCGGTCAATACCACGCGGTAGCCCAGGCGTTCGATCAACGGCCTTGCGACAGACTTGGCCAGCATCGCCGCCGCCGCCAGCGGCAGCATGCTCATCCCGGCCTGGGAGGGTGAATAGCCCAAAGCCACCTGCAGCAGCAACGGCACCAGAAACGGCAAGGCGCCGCTGCCCAGGCGCGCGAACAGGTTGCCCAGGATGCCCACCGCAAAGGTGCGGGTCTTGAACAGCGCCGGCGAAAACAGCGGGTTATCGATATGCCCGGCGCGCAGCCAGTAGGCCGCCAGGCACGCCAGCCCGCCAAACAGCAGCAACATCACCCGCAGGTGCGGCAGGTGCAATTCGCCCAGGCCTTCCATGGCGATGGTGATCAGCACCATCGCCGCGCCGAACAGCAGGAAGCCGACGCCATCGAAACGCGTGCGCTCGCTGCCGCGCAGGTCGGGGATGAACTTCCACACGGCGTAGCAGCCGATCATGCCCACCGGCAGGTTGATCAGGAAAATCCAGTGCCACGTCAGGTATTGCACCATCCAGCCGCCGAGGGTCGGGCCGAGCAGCGGGCCGAGTAGGCCGGGGATGGTGATGAAACCCATGATCCGCACCAGCTCGGAGCGCGGATAAGCGCGCAGCACCACGAGCCGGCCGACGGGCAGCATCAGCGCACCGCCCAGGCCCTGGACCACTCGCGCGCCGACCAGCATGGTCAAGCTGCTGGACAGCGCGCACAGCAGCGAGCCAATGCTGAACAGCATGATCGCGCCAAAGAAGATTTTCTTGGTGCCGAAGCGGTCGGCGATCCAGCCCGACGCAGGGATCAGCAAGGCGACGGTGAGCATGTAGGCGATCACCACCCCTTGCATGCGCAGCGGGTTCTCTGCGAGGTCCCGGGCCATGGCCGGCAGTGCCGTGTTGAGAATCGTCCCATCCAGCGATTGCATGAAGAAGGCAATTGCGACCACCCAGGGTAGCCAGCGGGCGGTCTTGGCATCGAGAGGGGCGCGATTCGGCATGGGATCCCTTTTTGTTAGGAGGCTATGTGTCGGCGATTATGCGCCATTCGTCGCTCCTTTTCCCACTGAAGGTTCGTCTAAATCCGACAGCGTCGCGTGCTCGCCAACCAGGAAATCCAGCAGCCCCCGGTGGACCGCCAGCGCCGCCTCGCGGGACTCCAGGTCGAGCAAATGCCCGGTATGTTCGGCGACGGCAAAGCTGCTGCGGCCGACGTATTGCTGGAACAGTCGGGCCTCGGTGGCCGGGGTGTATTCGTCCAGCGTGCCGTTGAGGAAGTGCACCGGTGTTTCGATCCGGGTGAGCTGCGGCAGGTAGTTGCCATCGCCCATCGCCAGCACCTGGTGGATATGAAAGCGCGCCTGGCGGTATTCGGTGGTGGCCATGTTCGACAGGTGCCGATGGTTGTTGCGCTTGAGCCGCGGCGACAAGTATTTGCCCACCGTTTCGTTGAGCAAATGGCCGACGGCGGACTTGTCATCGGCCTCGATCAGCACGCGCACCCGCTCGACGTAGTCGAGCATCGCCGGGTTGAGGTTCGGCGCCAGCGCCATCACTACCGAGCTTTCGATGGAGGGCGGGTTGTGCGCCAGGGTCAGCAGCGTGGAGATGCCGCCCCATGAGGCCGACACCAAGTGGTTGACCTGGAAGCGCTCCACCAGCGCGCGCAGGATTTGTACCTCGTCGTCCTTGGTCACCAGGTCGAGGTCGGTGTTGTGCTCGCGCGAATAGCCGGAGAACGGCAGGTCGAACAGCAGCACATTGAAATGTTCGGCGAGGCACTTGCTGGTGCGCGCAAACGAGCGGGTGGTGGACAGCGCTCCATTGACCAACAGCACGGTTTTCCTTTGCGGATGTTTCTGTGGATCGAAACCCAACTGTTCTACGTGGACGTTGTAGTGCTTGAACAGCTTTTCTATGACAAAACTTCCATGGTTCATGTCAACGCTCCAGCTTGCCCTATCCCGGGCAAGGTCATACATCACGTGCGGGCACGTGGGTGGATGGCAGGGTGCCACCAACCGTTATAACGAGGTTTTTTGCAGGCGACAACCGGCCTTGGGCGGGCGGTGAGAGGGGTCTGATTTAGCTGTAGGACATGTCGAAACAAGACGTCTGAAATCAACACAAAACAATGTGGGAGGGGGCTAGCTCCCGATAGCGGTGTGTCAGTCAGTCCATCGAATACTGACACACCGCTATCGGGAGCAAGCCCCCTCCCACAAGGAGATTGCTGTTGGTTAGAGGGTCAGGGTCAGGCGCTTGACCAACGCCCCCGGCAACAGATTGGACGCGGTATTGCGCTGGCTGTAGGTGCTGGCCGACAGCAGCAGTTCGCGCTCCGCCGTCAGCGCTTCGAGCTGTGAGCCGAGCAGGCTGTAGACGCTGTCATCGAAGCGCATGGTGCTGACCGGCGCCTTGATCTCGCCGTCTTCCACCCAGAACGTGGCGAACCGGGTCATACCGGTCAGGCGCGCCGCCGGCAGGTCGGAGTAGTTCAGGTACCACAGGTTGCTGATGTACAGCCCGGTGCCCAGTTGCTTGAGGATATCGGCCTGGGCCAGGTTGCCCGCCGCCATCTGCAAGGCGCTGGGGGATTCGTCGCTGCTGGCGCCGTTGGCGCCGAGGCCGTATTCGGCGGCGCTGCGCGAATTGACCAGTTGGCCGTCGGCCTGGCCGGCGTCGATCAGTGTGACGTCACTGCGCGGGTAGCCTTCGCTGGAGAACGCCTCGCTCAGGGAACCGCTGATGTGCTCATCCACCGTCACCAACGGGCTCAACGCCTGCTCGCCGGCATACAGGCGTTGCAGCGAGCTGCCTTTGCTGGCGATGGCCTGCGCGGAAAAACCGCCCCACGTGATGATGCTGATGATTTCTTCCAGCGCCGCCGGGGCCAGGTAAGCGCGGTATTGTCCTGGCGCCAGTGTGTGCAACGGGCGGCCGAGAAATTCCAGCTGATCGCGGGCTTGCTGGAAGCGCGCGGCGAACTCGGCGCTGTTCCAGGTGTGCCCGGCGTAACTGGCTTTCACCGCTTCGCCATTGGCGTGGAACAGGCTGAAGTCGAAGTTGAAGCTATTGGCCTGATGCCAGCCGAACGCTCCGTCGGAACTGGCGAAGCCACGGCTGATCGGGCCGGCGGCGTAGAAGCCGACCAGGTCGACCCCGTGTGCCGCCTGGCTGATGTCTTCCAGCACCTGGCCCAGCTCGGGCAGCGGCCGGGCCTGTTCGTTGTGGCTTTGCCAGGCGTTGTGGTTCAGCAACAGGTAAGGGTCATGCGGCAGCAACGGCAATGTTTCGCGCAGTTGTTGCAGGCCATCGGCGAGGCGCTGGCGGTCCAGCGTCGGTTCGCCGCCGAGGGTGATGCTGAGGTCGGCATGGCGACCGTCGTTGATCAGTTTGAGGTTGAGGCTGGCCTGTTGCACCTGGCCGGCCTGGCGCACCTTGGCGTGGTTGAAGCGCACGAATTCGGACGACTCTGCGGCATAGCCCAGGTGAAATTGTTCTTTGTCGGTGAGGGCCTGCTTGAGCCACTCCACCAATGCCTTGAAGTGGTTCATCAGGCGTCTCCCCCAAATACGTCAACATCGCTGAATACACAGGCGGGCGTGGCATGGCCGACGCGGATGACCTGGTTGGGCTCGCCTTTGCCGCAGTTCGGCGTGCCCAGGACCTTGAAGGTGCTGGCGTCGCCCACGGCGCTGAGGTTGCGCCAGAACTGCGCGGAAATGGCGCGGTAGTTGGGGTTTTTCACCACGCCCTTGAGTTCGCCGTTTTCGATCAGTTGGCCCCATTCGCAGCCGAACTGGAATTTGTTGCGTGCATCGTCGATGGACCACGAACGGTTGGTCGACATCAGGATGCCGCTTTCGATGCCGCCAATCAGTTGCGCCAGGCTCTTGTCGCCGGCTTCGATATTCAGGTTGGCCATGCGGTCGATCGGCGGGCGGTTCCAACTGCTGGCACGGCTGTTGGCCACGCCGCCCATGCCGGAACGGAACTGCGACAGCGCGCCGCCCAGTGGCTTGAGCAGCAACCCTTCACGGATCAGGAATTGCTTGCTGGCGGCGGTGCCGTCGTCGTCATGGCTGTAGCTGGCCAGTTGCTCGGGAATGTCCGGGTCGAAGGTCACGTTGAGCAAGGGCGAGCCGTATTGCAGGTGGCCGAAGTCGCTGGCCTTGACGAAACTGGTGCCGGCGTAATTGCGCTCGTCGCCGAGAATGCGGTCGAGCTCCAGCGGGTGGCCGATCGACTCGTGGATCTGCAGGATCATCTGGTCGGGCATCAACAACAGGTCGCGCGGGCCCTGGGGCGTGTTCGGTGCCAGCAGCAACTGCAGGGCTTCATCGGCGATGCGCGGCGCGGCGCCGACCAGGCCGAAGCGGTCGATCACATCGAAGCCACCTTGCTGGCCGAAGTTGGTGCCACCGAAGGTGCGCGACTGGCTGTCGTTGCCGTCATAGGCGGTGACGTTGACGCCGGGGAATACAAAACGCTGGGCCTGGCGCAGCTCGGCACCGGCGCTGTTGAGGTAGATCTGCTCGACGTGGGTCAAGCCGAGGCTGACTTCCCAGTTCACCAGGCGCTCGTCCTGGGGCACGGCAGCGGATTCATCGCCGAGCAACTGGTAGCAGTCGCTCAGGGACGGAAAGGCCTGGGCAAGGTTGGGTGACAGGTAGTCGGCGACATCGCTGGAAACGTGTTGATCGCGCAGGTCGAGCAGGGCATGGGGCTTGATCAGGCGCGCCTGCTGTTCGGCACGCTCAAGCGCGGCTTGCAGGCCGGGCAGGGAAATATCGTGGGTCGCGGCGTAGGCTTCGACCCCGTTGACGCGCACGGTGAGCATGGCGCCTTCGTCGTGGTTCAGGTGCGGCGGTGCGGCGACGTTCTTGCGCACCGACAGGTAGTGGCCGGATTCGCGCACGTAACGCAGGGAGAAGAAGTTGGCGGTGGTGCGCAGGGCACTGAAATGCTTTTTGAGTGTGGCGTGGTGGTCGAACATGGGGCCTTCCTTGTGGGCGGCTCAGCGCGGGCAGGGGAACAGAGTAGGCCTGGGCTGGGGGGCGATCAAGGAGAGTGTAGGCGTAAGGTTTGCGGTGTTGGGTCGGGCCTCATCGGGAGCAAGCCCCCTCCCACATTCTGACCGTGTGAACCCGATCAAATGTGGGAGGGGGCTTGCCCCCGATGGCCGCGACGCGGTCTTTCAGTTACTGCGCAGTCGGCCCCACTTCACGCATCGGCTTGCCCCGCACCGGCGCATCGCCTGCCACGTAGTAGTCGGCGGTGCTGCGCGGCAGCGGCTGGCGGCCACGGATCTTGTCGGCGATTTTCTCGGCGAGCATGATCGTCGGCGCGTTCAGGTTGCCGGTGGTGATGATCGGCATGATCGACGCATCGACCACGCGCAGGCCTTGCATGCCGTGCACACGGCCTTCGCCATCCACCACGGCCATCTCGTCGGTGCCCATCTTGCACGAGCAGGACGGGTGGAACGCGGTTTCGGCGTGCTCGCGGATGAACGTGTCCAACTGCTCATCGGTTTGCACGTCGATACCCGGGCTGATTTCGCGGCCACGGAAGGCGTCGAGTGCGGGCTGCTGCATGATTTCACGGGTCAGGCGGATGCCATCGCGAAATTCCTGCCAGTCCTGCTCTGTGGCCATGTAGTTGAAGAGGATGCTCGGGTAGTCCCGTGGGTTCTTCGACTTCAACTGCACGCGGCCACGGCTCGGCGAACGCATGGAGCCCATGTGCGCCTGGAAGCCGTGCTCTTTCACGCCGTTGCTGCCGTTGTAGTTAATCGCCACCGGCAGGAAGTGGTACTGGATGTTCGGCCAATCGAAGTCTTCACGGGTACGGATAAAACCGCCCGCTTCGAACTGGTTGCTGGCGCCGATGCCGGTGCCGTTGAACAGCCACTCGGCACCGATCGCCGGTTGGTTGTACCAGAGCAGCGACGGGTACAGCGACACCGGTTGGGTGCAGGCGTATTGCAGGTACAGCTCAAGGTGGTCCTGCAGGTTTTCGCCGACGCCGGGCAGGTCGTGGACCACCGGGATGTCGAGGCTTTCGAGCAGCTTGGCCGGGCCGACGCCGGAGCGTTGCAGCAGTTGCGGCGAGGCGATGGCGCCGCTGCACACCAGCACTTCTTTACGGGCGCGGGCTTCCACGCGTTCTTCGGCGGCACCGATCAGGTAACGCACGCCAACGGCACGCTTGCCGTCGAACAACACTTTGTCGGTCAGGGCGTGGGTGACGATGGTCAGGGTGGAGCGCTTTTTAGCCGTGTCCAGGTAACCGCGTGCGGTGCTGGCGCGACGGCCGTTTGGCGTGACGGTCCGGTCCATCGGGCCGAAGCCTTCCTGCTGGTAGCCGTTCAAGTCTTCGGTACGCGGGTAACCGGCCTGCACGCCGGCTTCGACCATGGCGTGGAACAGCGGGTTGTTGCCGGCTTTGGGCGTGGTCACGCTGACCGGACCGTCGCCACCGTGGTAGTCGTTGGGGCCGATGTCGCGGGTTTCGGCCTTACGGAAATACGGCAGGCAGTCCAGGTACGCCCAGTCTTCAAGACCGGGCAGTTTCGACCAGTTGTCGTAGTCCATGGCGTTGCCACGGATGTAGCACATGCCGTTGATCAGGGAAGAGCCTCCCAGGCCCTTGCCGCGCCCACATTCCATGCGGCGGCCGTCCATGTGTGGCTCTGGATCGGTTTCGTAGGCCCAGTTGTAGCGGCGGCCTTGCAGCGGGAACGCCAGGGCGGCGGGCATCTGGGTACGGAAGTCGAGACGGTAGTCAGGACCGCCTGCTTCCAGCAGCAGGACGGTGACGCCTTCGTCTTCGGTCAGACGGGTCGCCAGGGTGTTACCGGCGGAGCCGGCACCCACAATGATGTAGTCGTATTCTTGGGACATTGAATGCACCCTCTTTGAAGTGTGGTCAGGTCGGGCCTCATCGGGGGCAAGCCCCCTCCCACCTTTGACTGTGTAAACCCGATCAAATGTGGGAGGGGGCTTGCCCCCGATAGAGGCCTCAAAGGCAATACAAATCTCGGCTTTAGAACACCGAGGCGTAATCGCCCAGCTCAACCTGTACCGATTTGATGCGGGTGAAGTTGTTCAGCGAGCTGATCCCGTTCTCACGGCCCACGCCCGACTGCTTGTAGCCGCCGACCGGCATCTTCGCGTCGGACTCGCCCCAGGCGTTGATCCAGCAGATACCCGCTTCCAACTGATGAATGACGCGGTGGGCGCGGTTCAGGTCCTTGGTCACCAGGCCGGCGGCGAGGCCGAAGTCGGTGTCGTTGGCGCGGCGGATCACTTCTTCTTCAGTCTCATAGGTGAGGATGCTCATCACCGGGCCGAAGATTTCTTCACGGACGATGGTCATCTCGTCGGTGCAGTCGGTGAACACGGTGGGGGCAACAAAGGCGCCTTTGGCGAAGTCGCCCTCGGTCAGGCGTTCGCCGCCGCACAGCACGCGAGCACCTTCTGCCTTACCTTTGGCGATGTAGCCCAGCACGCTTTCCATGTGGGCGAAGCTGACCAGTGGGCCGAAGTTGGTGTTGTCATCTTGCGGGTCGCCAATGCGGATGCGCGCAACACGCTCGGCGATCTTGGCTTCGAACGCAGCTTGCAGGTGCTTGGGTACGAACACGCGAGTGCCGTTGGTGCAGACCTGACCGGAGCTGTAGAAGTTGGCCATCATCGCGATGTCGGCGGCACGATCCAGGTCGGCGTCCTCGAACACGATCAGCGGCGATTTGCCGCCCAGTTCCATGGTCACTTCTTTGAGCGAGGAGCTGGAAGCGCTGGCCATGACTTTCTTGCCAGTGTCGGTGCCGCCGGTGAACGAGACTTTCTCGATGCGCGGGTGCTCGGTCAGCCAGGTGCCGACTTCACGGCCGCTGCCGGTCAATACGTTGAACACACCGGCTGGAACGCCGGCTTCGGTGTAGATCTCGGCCAGTTTCAGGGTGGTCAGCGAAGTGACTTCGCTGGGCTTGAAGATCATCGCGTTACCGGCAGCCAGGGCCGGTGCGGATTTCCACAGGGCGATCTGGATCGGGTAGTTCCACGCGCCGATACCGGCGACCACGCCCAGCGGCTCGCGGCGGGTGTAGACGAACGAGGTGTCGCGCAGTGGGATCTGCTCGCCTTCGATGGCCGGCACCAGGCCTGCGTAATATTCCAGCACGTCGGCGCCGGTGACGATGTCGACGTACTTGGTTTCGGAGAAGGATTTACCGGTGTCCAGGGTTTCCAGGGCGGCCAGTTCATCGTTGCGCTCGCGCAGGATGTCGACGGCACGACGCAGGATGCGCGAACGCTCCATGGCGGTCATGGCGGCCCAGATTTTCTGGCCTTTTTCCGCGCTGACCACGGCACGTTCAACGTCATCTTTCGTGGCGCGTTGCACGTTGGCGAGAACTTCACCGTTAGCCGGGTTGATGGCTTCGAAGGTGGCATCACTGCCGGCATCGCTGTAGCCGCCGTCAATGTAGAGTTTTTGCAGGTCGAAACGGGCCATAAAGTCCTCGCAAGTGCATAAGTGGTTGGCGTTACCCGCCGCGAAGTGGGCCATAAGGGTGTGGCAACACTGAGCGGCAGACGTTCAGGGGTTGAGCGTTTATGTGTGCTCTAACTCACCTGCTTGGCCAATTGGAAATCCATGTATTCGTAAGCGATCCGTTGCGCCTGCTCCGTGTCGAACTCATCTCCCGACAGGGCGCCGCGCAACCACAAACCGTCGATCAAGGCCGCCAGGCCTCGGGCTGCGCTGCGTGCGTCGGGCAGCGGCAATACGCGGCGGAACTGGCAGCACAGGTTGGAATACAGACGTTGATCGTTGATCCGCTGCAACCTGTGCAAAGACGGGTGGTGCATGCTGGCGGCCCAGAAGGCCAGCCAGGTTTTCATTGCCGGTCCATTGACCTGGCTGGCATCGAAGTTGCCCCCGATGATTACCTGAATGTGTGCACGCGGGCTGTCATCCTTCAGCGCCTGCCTGCGTTCATGGACGTTCTCGATCAGCACATTCATCAAGTACCGCATCGTCGCGGCGATCAGGCCGTTCTTGTCCTTGAAGTAGTGACTGATGATGCCGTTCGAAACACCGGCCAAACGGGCGATCAGCGCAATGCTGGCATCTCCCATTCCGACTTGATCGATGGCCGTCAGCGTGGCTTCGATCAGTTGTTGGCGGCGTATGGGTTGCATACCGACCTTGGGCATGGAGTACCTCTCCTCAGGCCTGCCGGCGGGCGATAACGTCCGTCGACTTGATGGCCAGTCTATTTTGTTTTGATTGAACGTTCAATCAACAAAGAATAAGCTCTGCGACAAATTGCCGCTGCCTGCCGGTATTTCCTACGGCTAGGCGGCGACATCTGACACCTGCAAAAACCCTTGAAACAGGCCATTTCAGAGCCTGAACACCGCCTCGGCGGCCTCAAGAATTTTCGGGGTGTCTTTATAACACCCGTCCGTCGACTGCCGAAAAATCGATGAGCACGGGATCACCGTTGCCTTGTGTTTCTCTCTCGCACTGCCTGGAGCATCTGCGCCATGAGTTCTGCCTCTCTAATAAAGACCCCACCGGAAAAGGTGCGGGTCAACGGTTGGGTGTTCTACACCTCCACCGCGCTGATTCTGTTGCTTACCGCCATTTTGATCATTGCCCCGCAAGAGGCCGGCCGGATGCTCGGCGTGGCGCAGGCGTGGTTGTCGAAAAGTTTCGGCTGGTACTACATGGTGGTGATCGCCGCCTACCTGGTATTCGTGGTCGGTCTGGCGTTTTCGTCCTACGGCAAGTTGAAACTGGGCAGCAAGGACGACACCCCGGACTTCAGCTACGGCGCCTGGGCCGGCATGTTGTTCTCGTCCGGTATCGGCATTTCGCTGCTGTACTTCGGCGCATCGGAGCCGTTGGACCATTACTTCAACCCGCCCGAAGGCGCGGCCGCCAGCAACGGCGCGGCGCGCCAGGCGCTGCAATTGACCTTCCTGCACTGGGGCCTGCACGGCTGGGCGATCTATGCCCTGGTCGGCCTGGCCGTGGCGTACTTCGCCTATCGGCACAACCAGCCGCTGGCCCTGCGTTCGGCGTTGTACCCGCTGGTGGGCGAGCGTTGGGTCAAAGGCGCGGCCGGCCACGCGGTCGACGGGTTCGGCATGTTCGTGACCCTGCTGGGCCTGGTGACCAACCTCGGTATCGGCTCGATGCAGGTGTCGTCCGGCCTGGAAAACCTGTTCGGCATGCAACACAGCAACACCAACCTGCTGATCGTGATCATCGTGATGAGCACTGTGGCGACCATTGCCGCCGTGTCGGGGGTGGAAAACGGCATTCGTCGCCTGTCCAACCTCAACATCGTGTTGTTCAGCGGCTTGCTGATCTTCGTGCTGTTGTTTGGCCCGACCTTGCACCTGCTCAACGGCCTGGTGCAGAACACCGGTGACTACCTCAACGGCATCGTCCTGAAAACCTTCGACCTCTATGTGTACGCAGGCGACGCCGACAAGACCGAACGCTGGATGGGCCTGTGGACCCTGTTCTATTGGGCCTGGTGGATTTCCTGGGCGCCATTCGTGGGCATGTTCATCGCGCGGATTTCCCGTGGTCGCACGGTGCGTGAACTGGTGGCCGGCGTGCTGCTGATCCCGCTGGGCTTCACCCTGGCGTGGTTGTCGATCTTCGGTAACTCGGCCCTGGACCTGGTGTTGAACCATGGGGCGGTGGAGTTGGGCAAGACGGCGCTGGAACAACCGTCGATGGCCATCTACCAATTGCTGGAGCATTACCCAGCGTCGAAAATCGTCATCGGCGTGTCGATCTTTGTCGGCTTTGTGCTGTTCCTGACCCCGGCGGATTCCGGCGCGGTGATGATGGCCAACCTTTCCTGCAAAGGCGGCAACGTGGACGAAGATGCGCCGCACTGGCTGCGGATCTTCTGGTCGGCGGTGATCACCCTGGTGACCATCGGCCTGCTGTTCGCGGGTAACTTCGAAGCCATGCAAACCATGGTGGTGCTGGCGGGGCTGCCGTTCTCGGTGGTGCTGATTGTGTTTATGTTCGGTTTGCACAAAGCGATGCGCCAGGACGCGGCGACGGAGCTGGAGCAGGCGCAATTGGCCGAGCGGGGCCGTCGTGGTTTCAGCGAGCGCTTGACCGCCCTGGACCTGCAACCGAGCCAGTCCACCGTGCAGCGCTTTATGGACAAGCACGTCACGCCTGCGCTGGAACACGCGGCGACGGCGTTGCGCGAGCAGGGGCTGGAGGTGCAGACCCTGTTGGGCAAATCCAAGCGTTGCATCGGCGTGCGCATCGAGATGGAAGAGGGCAACCCGTTTGTCTACGAAGTGAGCCTGGACGGCTACGCGGTGACGTCGGACGAGCAGCCCGAGGCGGAGCGCACCCGTTACTACCGTGCCGAGGTGTACCTGCACAACGGGCCTCAGGAATACGACCTGATGGGCTTCGCCCAGGAACAGATCACCCGGGACGTGCTCGATCAGTTTGAAAGCCATCGGCAGCTCCTTGGCCGTGTCTATAGCTGATGGTTGAAGCCTGGTGGTGTCCCCACTGACACCACTGGGGCAAAAAATGTGGGAGGGGGCTTGCCCCCGATGGCGGTGTATCAGTAACAGATGAACCGACTGACACACTGCAATCGGGGGCAAGCCCCCTCCCACATTTTGACCCTGTTTCTTCAATGGCTTTTGCGGTGTCTGTTAACCGAGGTTTTTGCCTAATAACGCGTGGTACAACTCGCTGTCGCCAAGAATCCCCACCACCTTGTTGTTGTCATGCAACACCAGCTTGTTGCCCGTCTGGTAGCGAATCTGCAACGCATCGCGCATGCCGATATTCGAATCCACCAGTGTCGGCACGCGGCCCAGGCCTTCCACGGGTTGCCCCGGTGCCCAGTTCTGCAGGTTCATCACCACGCCATTCTGGCGCGCGCCCTGGATGGTGTTGCCTTCGGCCAGGTCCAGCCACGAGTCGCCGCTCGGATCGAGGCACACCGAGCCGTTGACGCGTTTGCAGTTGTCCAGCGTGCGCATCAGGCTGCGCCCGCACAGCACGTTCAGCGGGTTGGTATGCGCGACGAAGGTGCGCACATAGTCATCCGCCGGGTTCAGCACGATCTCTTCCGGCACGCTGTACTGGATGATCTTGCCGTCTTTCATGATCGCGATGCGGCTGCCGAGCTTGAGGGCTTCGTCGAGGTCGTGGCTGACGAACACGATGGTCTTGCTCAGCTTGCGTTGCAGTTCCAGCAGCTCATCCTGCAGGCCTTGGCGGATCAGCGGGTCGAGGGCGGAGAAGGGTTCGTCCATCAGCAGGATGTCGGCGTCCATCGCCAACGCGCGGGCCAGGCCGACGCGCTGCTGCATGCCGCCGGAGAGTTCGTCCGGCTTCTTGTTGCGCCATTGGCTCAGGCCCACCAGTTCGAGCTTTTCGTCCACCAGCTTGCGCCGGTCTTTCTCCGGGAGGCCCTGCATCTCGAGGCCGAAGCTGATGTTCTCGCGCACCGTCAGCCAGGGCATCAGGGCGAACTTCTGGAACACCATGGCGATGCGTTTGGTGCGCATCATTTTCAGCTCGGCCGGGGTGCAGGAGGCGATGTCGATCTGGCGCCCTTCATGCTCGACGAACAACTGGCCACGGCTGACGGTGTTGAGGCCGTTGATGCAGCGCAGCAGGCTCGACTTGCCGGAGCCAGACAGGCCCATCAGCACACAGATCTCGCCTTTTTCCACATCCAGGCTGGCTTTTTCAACACCGACGATCTGGCCGGTCTTTTTCAGGATCTCGTTACGGCTCATGCCTTGGTCCAGCAGCTTGAGCGCTTCGCGTGGGTCTTTGGAGAAGATCACGTCGACATTGTCGAATCGGATAATGCTCATGCATCACCCCCTACTTTCTTGGCGTCGGGTTGTTTGCAGATGCGGTCGAGCATGATGGCCAGCAGCACGATCGCCAGGCCGGCTTCAAAGCCCAGGGCGATGTCGGCGGTGTTCAGTGCGTTGACCACCGGCTTGCCGAGGCCGTCGGCACCCACCAGGGCGGCGATCACCACCATCGACAGCGACAGCATGATGCATTGGGTAATGCCGGCAGCGATGCTCGGCATGGCGTAGGGCAGTTCAATGCGCGAGAGCAACTGACGGCGCGAGCAGCCGAAGGCCTTGCCGGCGTCCATCAACTCTTGCGGGACATCGCGGATACCCAGGTAGGTCAGGCGGATCGGCGCGGCAATCGCGAACACCACCGTGGAAATCAACCCGGGCACCACACCCAGCCCGAAGAGGGTCAGGGTAGGGATGAGGTAGACGAAGGTCGGTACGGTCTGCATCAGATCGAGCACCGGCCGCATCAGGGTGTAGAACAGCGGTTTGTGCGCGGCAACAATGCCCAGCGGCACACCGATGACCACGCAGACCAGGGTGGCGAACAGCACCTGCGCCAGGGTCTCCATGGTTTCCTGCCAGTACCCCAGGTTGAGGATCAGCAGGAAGGAGGCGATGACAAACACCGTCAGGCCCCATTTACGTTGAATAAAGTGAGCGAGTAGCGCAATCAGACCGATCAATGCCAGCGGATTGAACCAGGTCAGCGCGAACGTCACGCCGTGGATCATCGTTTCCAGTGTCGATGCGATTGCGTCGAAGTAGTTGGCGCCATGTTGGGTCAACCATTCGACGAAGGCAGCGATGTACTGGCCTAGTGGGATTTTCTGTTCAGTCAGCATGGTAGTGAATGTCCACATGCGAAGGGGGAAAACATCCCGGGGCAGCGCACCGCCCCGGGGTCAGCGGTGTTACTTGGCGAGGTAGGCTTTCACGGCGTCGAGTCCAGGTTTGCCATCAACGGTGGTGACACCGGCGAGCCAGGTGTCGAGCACTTGCGGGTTCTTCTTCAGCCAGGCTTTCGCTGCGGCGTCGGGTTTCATCTTGTCGTCCAGGACGTTACCCATCAGG
Source organism: Pseudomonas emilianonis (assembly GCF_023072625.1). NCBI lineage: Bacteria > Pseudomonadati > Pseudomonadota > Gammaproteobacteria > Pseudomonadales > Pseudomonadaceae > Pseudomonas > Pseudomonas emilianonis. Next base: position 6,014 of record NZ_JAKNRV010000036.1, on the reverse strand, counting down.
GTGCTTTCCATGTTCAGCGTGAACGACAGGTTTTTCAGCAACTGGCCGACGTTGCTGCATTCCTGGGTGTAGCCCTTGCGCACGTTGGTGTAGATGGTGGCCTGGCCGTAGTTGGGGCCGAACGAATCGTCACCGCCGGTCAGGTACTTCATCTTGAAGCGGGTGTTCATCGGGTGCGGTTCCCAGCCGAGGAACACGATGGCCTTGCCGCGCTTGGTGGCGCGTTCGACCTGCGAGAGCATCCCGGCTTCGCTGGACTCGACCACTTTGAAACCGGCCGACTTCAAGCCAAACGCATCTTTGTCGATCAGCGTTTGAATGGTGCGGTTGCCGTCGTTGCCGGGTTCGATGCCGTAGATTTTGCCTTCCAGCTCATCCTTGAATTTGGCGATATCGGCGAAGTCTTTCAGGCCTTTGTCATACAGCGCCTCGGGAACGGCCAGGGTGTACTTGGCGTTCTCCAGGTTGGCGCGCACGGTTTCCACGGTGCCGGCATCACGGTACTGCTTGATGTCGTTTTCCATGGTCGGCATCCAGTTGCCGAGGAAGATGTCCATGTTCTTACCGTCGGCCAGCGACTTGTAGGTCACGGGTACCGAAATCATCGTGGTGCGCGGCTTGTAGCCGAGGCCCTTGAGGATTTCGCTGGTGGTCGCGGTAGTCACGGTGATGTCGGTCCAGCCGACATCGGAGAAGTTGACGGTCTGACATTGTGCCGGTTCTGCAGCGTGCGCCAGGACTGGCAGACTCAGCATGGCGGCCAACAACAACGAGGGTGAACCTTTCATGGGGCTAGACTCCTGTGTGTTTTCTGGCGGCATTCGCCGCGCTTTATAAGTGTTGCGGTTGGAGCGTGCCTTGAAGCGGCGGCACGGTGCCTTGCAAACGAGTCGAGACTGATCATGTACCAGTGAAAATCTGACGCCTACAGGGGGCGTCGTATCCAGTACAGGCAGGGTCGCATCCAGTGTCGGTGACGTCGTTTACAGGTTTTTCCCACGGCTAAACGGCTGTTTTTGCCCATCTGCACCGCTAAAAACGCCCAAAACAGGCCATTGCTCGTGAGCGACGCTGGTGAGCATGGTTGCGTCGGTGTGAGACGCCGTGATGACGGATAAAAGCCTGATGATGCCGCCATCTGGGCGATCTGAGCGTAGCACCTCGTTCAAGCCTGGCCTGTGCTTATCGAGGAGTTTCACGGCAATGGCTATCAGCGTTTTCGACCTGTTCAAGATCGGCATCGGGCCTTCGAGTTCTCACACCGTCGGCCCCATGCGCGCCGCAGCGTTGTTCGTTCAACGGTTGCGTGAACGTGAACTGTTGGAACAGGTGCGGCGCGTCGAAGTTCAGCTCTACGGCTCACTATCGGCCACCGGCATCGGCCACGGCAGCGATACCGCCACGATAATGGGCCTGATGGGCGAGTGGCCGGACGCAATCGATCCGGCGCAGATCGGCCCGCGTATCCATACCCTGCGCGAGACCGACACGCTGCTGTTGGACGGGCGTTTGCCGGTGCCTTTCGTCTGGGCACGGGACATGCGCCTGCTCGACGAAAACCTGCCGTTCCATCCCAATGCCATGACCCTGGTGGTGTTCGGCGATGACGGCGAGTTGCATCGCAACACCTACTACTCGGTCGGCGGCGGCTTTGTGGTGGATGAAGCCCAGGCCCAAAGCGGCGTGGCGGACCTGGATCGCACCGAGTTGCCCTATGAGTTCTCCAGCGCGGTGGAACTGTTGCAGTTGTGCAGCAGCCACAACCTGCGTGTCGCCGAACTGATGCTGGCCAACGAAAAAGTCTGGCGCAGCGAAGATGAAATCCGCAGCGGCCTGATGACGCTCTGGCGCGCCATGCAGGCGTGCGTCGAGCAGGGCCTCAAGCACGAAGGCATCCTGCCCGGCGGCCTGAATGTGCGCCGTCGCGCCGCCAAGTTGCACCGCAGTTTGCAGGAGCTGGGCAAGCCCAACGTGATCGGCTCGACCTTGAGCGCGATGGAGTGGGTCAACCTGTTCGCCCTGGCGGTCAACGAAGAAAACGCCGCCGGTGGGCGCATGGTCACCGCGCCGACCAATGGCGCGGCGGGGATTATCCCGGCGGTGCTGCACTACTTCATGAAGTTCAGCGACGAAGTCACCGAAGCCAACGTGGTCGACTATCTGCTCAGCGCGGCGGCGGTCGGGATTCTGTGCAAGAAGAACGCGTCGATCTCCGGGGCCGAAGTTGGTTGCCAGGGCGAGGTCGGCTCTGCCTGCGCCATGGCGGCGGCGGGGTTGGCAGAGATTCTCGGCGCCACCCCGGAACAACTGTGCAACGCCGCCGAAATCGGCCTGGAACACAACCTCGGCCTGACCTGCGACCCGGTGGGCGGGCTGGTGCAAGTGCCGTGTATCGAGCGCAATGCGATTGCCGCGGTGAAGGCGATCAACGCGGCGCAGATGGCCCTGCGCGGCGATGGCCAGCACTTCATCTCCCTGGACCGGGTGATCCGCACCATGCGCGATACCGGGGCGGACATGCATGACAAGTACAAGGAAACCTCGCGGGGTGGGTTGGCGGTCAGTGCGGTTGAGTGCTGAGACCGCGTCGCCTGCATCGGGAGCAAGCCCCCTCCCACACTCGACTGCATTCCAAAGGTGGAACTCGGTCGAGTGTGGGAGGGGGCTTGCCCCCGATAGCGCCAGTCCAAACAACCCTGCTCATAAAGTGAACACCAGAACCAAAAGCGCCACCTTTTAGCGCGTCGCAAACAGATAAGTACCCTCCAAACACTTTCGCCTTCGACCACCCGTCACCCGTGCTTGTGGTGACAGACGCTCCCTTCGCTCTCAAAGCGCCTACCCACAAGTGCTACCGATCTGCTCACGGCCCTTGAGCGGAGCCGCTTCTGCGTTCGATTCGGGGCATATCCCGCACTTCGCACAGGGGCTTGTCTAGACACATCAAGAGGTCGTTTTCAGGAGTTATTGAATGGCCATTCAATTTTAGGCATGGCATTTGCTCTATCCATTCAAAGCCTCTCTCCGCGCTGGAGCAGAGCGCAATAACAAGAGCCTCGCCTGAGGCCATCACCCGCTTTGTGTGAGGAGATACCGCGATGACGTCGTTCAACTCCGGGGCCCAACCCCAGAACCGTGCGCCTCAATCCATCGGCTTTTTGCTGCTGGACAATTTCACGCTGATTTCCCTGGCTTCGGCAGTGGAACCGCTGCGCATGGCCAACCAGTTGTCCGGCCGCGAGTTGTATCGCTGGACCACCCTGAGTGTCGACGGCAACCAGGTCTGGGCCAGCGACGGCCTGCAAATCACGCCCGATGCCTCCATGCACAAAGCCCCGGCCCTGGACACCGTCATCGTGTGCGGCGGCGTGGGTATCCAGCGCACCGTCACCCGTGAACATGTGTCGTGGCTGCAAAGCCAGGCACGCCAGTCGCGTCGCCTGGGCGCGGTGTGTACCGGCAGTTGGGCCCTGGCCTGCGCCGGGCTGCTCGATGGCTTCGATTGCAGCGTGCACTGGGAATGCCTGGCGTCGATGCAGGAAGCCTTCCCGCGTGTGTCGATGAGCACCCGCCTGTTCACCCTCGACCGCAATCGCTTCACCAGCTCCGGCGGCACCGCGCCGCTGGACATGATGCTGCACCTGATCAGCCGCGACCACGGCCGTGAACTGTCGGCGGCGATCTCCGAGATGTTCGTATACGAGCGCATTCGCAATGAACAGGATCACCAGCGTGTGCCGCTCAAGCACATGCTCGGCACCAACCAGCCGAAGTTGCAGGAAATCGTCGCGCTGATGGAAGCCAACCTCGAAGAGCCGATCGACCTCGATGAGCTGGCGGTGTACGTCGCCGTGTCGCGGCGCCAGTTGGAGCGGCTGTTCCAGAAATACCTGCACTGCTCGCCGTCGCGCTACTACCTCAAGCTGCGCCTGATTCGCGCACGGCAGTTGCTCAAGCAAACGCCGATGTCGATCATCGAAGTGGCGTCGGTGTGCGGGTTCGTGTCCACGCCGCACTTCTCCAAGTGCTACCGCGAATACTTCGGCATTCCGCCACGGGATGAGCGCGTCGGCTCCAACACCACCCAGCAAGTGGCGATGATGCCGATTCCGCCGGCGCTGGTGTTGTCACCGTTGTCGGGGCCGATGTCGGCGTTGAGCCAGGCGCGCAATGAGTCGACGTTTGCCAGTGTAAGGCTCTAAACCGCGTCGCCTGCATCGGGGGCAAGCCCCCTCCCACATTTGAATTGTGAATACCTTCGAGGGTGGGAGGGGGCTTGCCCCCGATAGCGGTCTATCAGGCGCCGGATTTCTGTTTGAACTGCATCAGCGCCGGCAACAACTGCTTATCGATCGCCTGCCGCACCGCCGGCAAAATCGTCGCGCTGCCGCTGTACATCTGTTCAACCATCTTCTTGAGCGCCTTGGCCCGTGCCTCGCTCAAACCGCGTACCGCACATTCGCAGGCCTGCTCGGCGCTGGCGCCGCTGGACACCTCGAAACCCAGCGAGCGCAGTTGGTTCAGCAGGTCATCCTGGTCAATCAAATCCGCGTGCATCATGACGTTTATCCTGGTGAAGGGAGCGGGGGGATTGATTTGGATTCTGGTAGCCGCCCAAGCGGTCGGCAAGGGCAGAATGCACGAATGACTCAGATGGCTATGAACAGGTCGTTTTCGGGCTATTTGGCGCGGGCAGGCCAATGACGCGGCCGAGGAGTGGGGGCCTGGGAAGGTCGACTTGCGTGGCGCGGATGGCCGCGAGTCGTTCCAGCGTCGCCTCGGTAAACGGCGCCGAGCGCGGCCCGGCGAGGTCGACGTGCAGCAGCATCTGTTCGTTGCCCGCCAGTTCCTTGCCATCGCTCACCCAGTGCAGGCTGTGATAGAGGTGCAGACGCTTGGCATCGTGCGCGATCAGTTGGGTGCGCACCTCGACCTCGGTGCCGAGTTTCACTTCGTGCAGGTAGTTCAGGTGCAGCTCCAGGGTGAACAGCGAATGGCCGCTGGCGGCGCGGTTTTCGCTGTCCAGGCCCAGGGTGTCCATCAGCGCGTCGGTGGCGTAGCTGAAGATCAACAGGTAGAACGCGTCGCGCAGGTGGCCGTTGTAGTCCACCCAGTCGGGGTGGACCTGTGTGGTGTAGGTGGTCAGTGCAGGCATGCTGGGGTTTCCCTTATTCGGCGAAGGTCATGCCGTGCTTGGCTTTGGTGGTCTTCACCGCTTCCAGTACCGCCAGCAGGCAATCATCACGATAGCGCTCCAGCGCCGAAATGCTGTGTTGGCCCAACTGAGCGCTGGTGCCATCGACCACATCGTCGATCAACTTGTCGGTCAGCTCCGGTGCCGGCAGGTAGGTCCACGGCAACTGCAACGCCGGGCCGAACTGCGCCATGAAGTGGCGCATCCCGGCATCGCCGCCGGCCAGGGTGTAGGTCAGGAACGTACCCATGAACGACCAGCGCAAGCCGGCGCCAAAACGGATCGCGTCATCGATCTCGCCGGTGGTGGCGACGCCATCGTTGACCAGGTGCAGCGCCTCACGCCACAAGGCTTCGAGCAGGCGGTCGGCGATAAAGCCGGGGACTTCCTTGCGCACATGCAGCGGGCGCATGCCCAGGGATTGATACACCTTGATCGCCGCCTGGATTGCCTCGGGCGCGGTGTTTTTGCCGCCCACCACTTCCACCAGCGGCAGCAGGTACACCGGGTTGAACGGGTGGCCGACCACGCAGCGCTCCGGGTGCGTCGAGCCCTCGTAGAACTCGCTGGGCAACAGGCCCGAGGTGCTCGAACCGATCAGGGCATTGGGCTTGGCCGCCGCGCTGATTTTGCCGTGCAACTCCAGTTTCAGCTCCAGGCGTTCCGGGGCGCTTTCCTGGATGAAGTCGGCGTCTTTCACGCACGCTTCGATGGTGCTGACAAAACGCAGGCGCTGCTGGGATGCGCCGGGGGCCAGGCCTTGTTTCTCCAGGGCGCCCCAGGCATTGGCGACGCGTTTGCGCAGCGCGGCTTCGGCGCC
>NZ_JAKNRV010000369.1:0-4866 GCF_023072625.1 Pseudomonas emilianonis | reverse complement strand
GTGCTGGTGCGCCTGCAACGCCTGCTGGCGCTGGAGCCGGGCTCACTGCTGCGCCTGCTCAACCGCCCGCCGCAGTGGTTGCAAAAGGAAGACGTCAAGGAGTTACGCAAATCCACCGAGGAATTTGCACTGATCATCAACGACCTGACGGCCCTGGGCGAACGCATCAAGTTGTTGCAAGAAGAAATCGCCGCCAACCTCAACGAACAAAGCAACCGCACACTGTTTACGCTGACGGTGGTGACGGTGCTGGCATTGCCGATCAATATCATCGCCGGCTTTTTCGGCATGAACGTGGGCGGGGTGCCGCTTTCCCAAGATCCGGAAGGCTTCTGGATTCTGGTGGCGCTGGTCGCGACCTTCACCTTGATTGCCGGGCGCTGGGCCTTCAGAAAGCGCACAGACTACTGAAGCTGAAATGCGCTGAACACCTGTGTGCGGGCTCGCTCGCCCCCACATTGACGTGTGGTGTTTATCGACCAGCGGCCAATCCAATCAGCTAAACACTGACCTATCGCAGCATCTCCGTCACATTCTGCAATGATCATGGGCGACATCCTCCCCGATACTGGATGCTGCGGCATGGCCACCCCTTCCCTGACTGCTTCAACGCATACGTCATCCGTTGATACCCAACCCAGGTTGGACAAAAAACCCAGTCTTATGACGGTGATCATTTTCTTCGCCGTGCTCGCCATGGGCCTGTTGTTCACCGCCTACAGCCTGATGCATGACATGCACGAACTGGGCACGGTGGTCACCACCTGGACGCCGTTCCTGCTGCTGGGCGTGGCGCTGCTGATTGCCCTGGGTTTCGAATTCGTCAACGGCTTCCACGACACCGCCAATGCCGTGGCGACGGTGATCTACACCAACTCGCTGCCGCCGCAATTCGCGGTGCTGTGGTCGGGTTTTTTCAACTTCCTCGGGGTGCTGCTCTCCAGCGGCGCAGTGGCGTTCGGCATCATTGCCCTGCTGCCGGTCGAGCTGATTTTGCAGGTGGGTTCCTCGGCCGGTTTTGCAATGATCTTCGCTCTGCTGATCGCGGCGATCCTGTGGAACCTCGGCACCTGGTGGCTCGGCCTGCCGGCCTCGTCCTCCCACACCCTGATCGGTTCGATCATCGGCGTCGGCGTGGCCAATGCCCTGATGCACGGGCGTGATGGCACCAGCGGCGTGGACTGGAGCCAGGCGATCAAGATCGGTTATGCCCTGCTGCTCTCGCCGCTGATCGGCTTCGCGTTTGCCGCGCTGCTGGTGCTGGCCTTGCGCGCATTCGTGAAAAACCGCGCGCTGTACAAGGCGCCGAAAGGCGACACCCCGCCGCCATGGTGGATTCGCGGCATGCTGATCGTCACCTGCACCGGCGTGTCGTTCGCCCACGGCTCCAACGACGGGCAAAAAGGCATGGGCCTGATCATGCTGATCCTGGTCGGCACCCTGCCAATGGCGTATGCGCTGAACCGAGCCATGCCCGCCGAACAATCACTGCAGTTTGCCGCAGTGGCCGAAGTGACCCAGGTCGCGCTGATGAAAAGCGCGCCGCAAGCGCTGCCGGGCGACCCGCGCCCCATCCTCTCGACCTACGTGCGCACCAAGGACGCCACGCCCGAGTTGATCCCGGCCCTCGCCGCCCTCGCCGGCCAGATCGGTGACGAAGTCAAAGGCTACGGTTCTTTGGCCAAAGTCCCCGCCGAGGCCGTCCGCAACGTGCGTAACGACATGTACCTGACCAGCGAAACCATCCGCTTGATGGACAAGGGCAAGGTCGGCAATTTCGACGCCGACACCCAAAGCAAGCTGCAGTTGTTCAAGCAGCAGATCGACAACTCCACGCGCTTTATTCCGCTGTGGGTGAAGATCGCCGTGGCCATCGCGTTGGGGCTCGGGACCATGGTCGGCTGGAAGCGCATCGTGGTGACCGTGGGCGAGAAGATCGGCAAGACACACCTGACGTATGCCCAAGGCGCCTCGGCCGAGACGGTGGCGATGCTGACCATTGGCGCCGCGGATATGTTCGGCTTGCCGGTGTCGACCACCCATGTGTTGTCGTCCGGCGTGGCGGGGACCATGGTGGCGAACGGTGCGGGTTTGCAGATGAAGACCATCCGCAATTTGCTGATGGCCTGGGTGTTGACGTTGCCGGCGGCGATTCTGCTGTCGGGTAGCCTGTACTGGCTGTTCACCCAGATCTTCTGACACACCGCAGAATCAAATGTGGGAGGGGGCTTGCTCCCGATTGCAGTGGGTCAGCTACAAATAAGCTGACTGCCCCGCCGCTATCGGGAGCAAGCCCCCTCCCACATTTTGTTTGGTGGTGTTTCAGGTATTGAAGAGTCCGGCCATTGCCTTCAATCGCTTCTTGTACACCCGCCGCGCCTCCAACGCCTGCTCCAAGCTGACCGCGACAAACCCCGCCCGCTGGTTCGGCTGCATCTGCCCGATCAAGTCCAGGTCCGCACTGATCACCGTGCCGATCATCGCGTAGCCGCCGCCCGACACCGCGTCCCGATGCAGCACGATCGGCTCCAGCCCGGCCGGCACCTGGATCGAGCCGATCGGGTAGCAACTGTCGACGATGTTCGACGGATCGGACCCCGCACCAAACGGCTGCTCCCGTGGCTGAAAGCTCAATGCACTGCCGCCCTTGAAGCGGTAGCCGATACGGTCCGCCTCGGAACCCACCGTCCACGGCTCGGCAAAAAAACTGCTTTTTGCCGCCTCCGTCAGGCGTTCGTTATACAGGCCGGGCACCACGCGCAAGGTCACATCGCCGCCGACGGAGCGGCGCAAGGCCATGGGCAAACTGTTGCCCGCCCGCCCCTGCCCAGTGGGCTCGCCGATAGGCAGCTCATCCCCCGCCTGCAAGCGCCGCCCGTGAAAACCGCCGAGTGCGCCGAGGGTGTAGGTCGAGCGACTGCCGAGCACCAATGGCACGTCGATGCCGCCGGCGACCGCCAGATAAGCGCGCGCACCGGCCTTGGGAAATTCGAAGCGCAACACCTGCCCGGCGCGCACGTGGAACGCGGTGTCCTGGTGGACCACTTCACCGTCCAGGCACGGCGACATCAAGGCGCCGCTAAGTGCGACCAAGGCGTCCTGTTGAAATTCCAGCTCGGGGCCGATCAGCGTGCATTCCAGGCCGGCCGCGCCCGGCGGGTTGCCCACCAAATGGTTGGCCGCGCTCAGTGCGTACTGGTCCAATGCGCCCGATGGCGGAATACCCAAGTGGTAGTAGCCTTCGCGACCAAGATCCTGCACGGAGGTGGCGAGGCCGGGTTTGAGCACCTTGATCATGCCAGCGCCTCCTGCAGGGTTTTCGGGTAGCCGACGGGGTCGGCGAGAAACGCATCCAGGGAAAATTCCAGCGGGCGGATGCGCAGGTCGAAACGTCCTGCGTCGACCTCGGCGACGGCCAGGTCGTAGGCCGCACGGTCAATCGGTTTGAACTGCACAATGTCGCCCGGCCGGAAGAACACCATGTGGTCCTTGAGGTAGGCCAACTGCTGCGCCGGGTCGTAGATCGGTGCCGGGGTGACGCCGAACATCTGGTAGCCACCGGCGCCGCGCACCGAGTAGATACAACCAAAGCAGCCGCCATGGCCGAGGGTCAGTTTCGGCGTGTCGGTGCGCGGGCGCAGGTACTTGGGCACCTGCAACTGCCGTTCGCGCTCGACCATCTGGAACATGAACGGCAAGCCCGCGACAAAGCCGACCATCGACACAAACCACGGCGCACCACTGTGGGCCGCGATGAAGGCGTCGACATCGGCCAGGCCGTTGATGCGCGCTGCGTATTCCAGGTCGGTGCCGCTGGGGTCTTGATGGCGATCGCGAAAACGCATCAAGGTTTCGTGGGTCCAGGGGTCGTTGTAGAGCACCGGGATTTCGATGATGCGCGTGTGCAAGGTGCGTTCGGCCACGGCCTGGGCTTCGGCGCTTTGCACCGCGTCGAGCAGCACATGGGGCGCAATGCGGTCAGGGTCGAAGCGAATCTGGAACGATGCGTTGGCCAGGCACACATCCAGCACACCGTCCAACGCCAGGCGTTCCACGGCGCGGGTCACGGCCATGCCTTTGAAAAAGGCCTGCAGGGACATGCTGTCGCTGACCTCGGCGAACAGGTGTTCATCGGCGCCGAAGCTGTAGCGGATAGGGGACGTTTCAGCCATGTCTGTTCCTCTTGGAGTCGTTATAGAACGGCAGGCAAAAAAAGTACGGGTTCGATCTTATTTGGGTGTTCTGACCATAATGCCCGCTTGGTCCAGGGCTTCACGGGTCGCTTCGACCAATTCCAGGGCGCCGGGGGTGTCGCTGTGCAGGCAGATGGAATCGAATTCGATAAACAGGTCTTCGCCTTCTACGGTGCGTACAAGACCCGTCTGGCAAGCCCGTAGGACCCGCGCCGCGACGGTGGCAGGGTCCAGCACGCGCACCGTGCGGGTGAACACGATGGAGCCGGTCAGGTCGTACTCGCGGTCGGCGTAAAACTCGCGCACCACCGGCTGCCCCAGTTCCTTGGCAATGCGCCAGATCACCGAGTTGGGCATGCAGTACAGCAACAGCGTCGGCTCGATGACTTGCAGGTTTTGCACCAACAGCCGCGCGGCGTCTTCATCGCGGGCCAGGTGCATGTAGAGCGCGCCGTGGGGCTTGATATGTTGCAGGGTCACGCCCTGGGCCCGGGCGATTTCGCGCAGGGCGCCGAGCTGGTAGAGCATGTCGTCCACCAGTTCCTGGGCTGGCGCGTTGATATGGCGGCGACCGAAACCCACGGATCAGGATAATAAAAATGAATGTAGTATCGTCGCCGTTGTACACCAATGAAGTTTCATCAGAGTTCCTAAGCAATTTAGACAAATCGAG
>NZ_JAKNRV010000368.1:0-4879 GCF_023072625.1 Pseudomonas emilianonis | reverse complement strand
TGCGGCCTTTCCCTGTATAGAAAGTCGTGCGGTCGTGCCCTATAAGGAGGTCATTGCCATTGCCCCCATGTAATACCGTATGGCCGCTGCCTGAAACGAGTGCATCGTCGTCGTCGCCGCCGTCCAGGGCGTCGATGTCGCTCAGGCGGTTCATACTGGCTGCTCCGTGCCGGGGTCAGGTTGAAGGCGTCGCTTGCAATGCAGCAGGGCAAACGCGATGTGCTTTTCCACCATGCTGGTCGAAATGCCCATGCGTTCGGATATCTGTGCCTGACTCATACCTTCGAAGCGATGCAGCATAAGGGCTTCTCGCCTGCGGGGCGAGAGTTCGGCGAGGACTTCTTTCAACTGTTCCAGGCGTTGCAGGCGAAGCGCTGCGGCCATGGGCTCGTTCTGCTCGTCAATGACCGGCTCGGCATCCCTTTCGGCTTGATCTGCGTGGACGCTCTGCCGCACCTTCTGTTTGCGCCAGTGATCGCGCAACAGGTTGCGCGCCATCTGGAACAGAAACGCCCGCGGCTGCTCAACCTTGGCCCGGTCGCGGTAGTCCAGCCATTGGGTAAAGACATCCTGGGTCATGTCCGCTGCGTCGCTGGCGTTGTCCGTGCGCTTGCGCAGGAAATACAGGATATCTGCATAAAACCCGCGAAAGGCATCGGCCGACAGCGGGTCGGGCTTGGGACGCGACATGGATATCCTTCTTGACGAAGCACGACGTAGAAAAGTCGCAAATGATATCGAGAATTATTGTCGTTTGTCTCCAGGCAAATACACTGACCTTGTGGGAGCCGCTCAGGATCTCAGCGTTCGACCGGCACCGACAGTGCAGAATTGCCCAGCGCATGGGTGCGCGCGGCAAAGAATCTCAACGCCACGCCGCTGCCGTCAAACAACTGCGAATACCGCCGCTTCTGCTGGCGGATAAACCCATCACTGCGCCCCGATACCGCGATCGCGAGGGTCGTCACCCTGGCCTGGCGAATCGCATCCACCAGGTGTTTGTCCTGCGGCCCCAGGTCATGGCCGAAGATGCACAGCGCACCCTCGTGGCCGAGCAATTGCTCATAGCAGAACGACAGATAATCCGAACTGCGGATGGTCTTGAGCTTCTCCTCCACCTTGCCCTCACTGACAAACAACGGCACATCGTCCAGGGTCTTGATCGTGTTGTTGATCGCAAAACTGCTGAGCAGGGTGCTGTCGGTGGTGGGCAATTTACGTGCGGTACCGTCGAGGTTGCGCACCAGGTGCAGGCCACCGTGCAGGTAGAGGATGCGCGTGGTGTCGGTGCGGGTGTCGCGCAGGTCGAAGCTGGCGTCGGCGCTGCGGAACAGGTCATCGATGCCGGGGGTGTGCAGGATCGCCCAGTAGTTGAGCAAGTCGTAGTTGCTGGTGAACACCGTGGAGTAGTTGGTCAGCTCCGCGTTGATTGTCGCCAGCGTCGACGGCTGCACCAGGCGCCACGGAATGTGTACGGCGTGGATGGTGTTGATCAACGCTTCCTTGATCGCGTAGTAGCGATTGCGCGGTGCCGCCGAACTGACTGCCAGGGCTTTGTTGACCCGGCTGGTGGTTTTCAACGCGCTCAGGGCCTGCTCGAAACTGCGGGTTTGCAGGGCGTCGAACACGCTCAGCTCGGATTGGCTCAAGGGTTTCTCTTCAACGGTGCGCGCGTTTTCGAACAGCGAGTCGTAGGCAAAGTCTTCCCAAATCGCCCGGCTGGCGCCGTTGCCGATCAGAATCCCATTGAAATCGATAGCGCTGCGCAGTGCGCTCCAGTCTTCAAGGTGGGCGTCAATATCCTGGAAATCCTTCATTGCGGCGGGTCTACTCAAAATCGGCGGGGCGGTGACTTTATCACGAGCGTGGATTGATCCTGATCAAGATGGGCCATGTGATGACGGTTGATGCTGTCGGCATAACGCCTCTGAGGATTCGCCATGAGCAGCACCTTCTTCATCCCCGCCGTCAACATCATGGGCACAGACTGCCTTGACGACGCGATGGTCGCCATTCGCAACTACGGTTTTCGCAAGGCCCTGATCGTCACCGACGCCGGCCTGGCCAAGGCGGGCGTGGCCAGTATGATTGCCGAAAAACTCGCGATGCAGGACATCGACTCGGTGATCTACGACGGCGCCAAGCCCAACCCCAATGTGGACAACGTCGAGAAAGGCCTCGCGCTGCTGCAGCAGAGCGCCTGTGATTTCGTGGTGTCCCTGGGCGGCGGTTCGCCCCATGACTGCGCCAAGGGCATCGCGCTGTGCGCGACCAACGGCGGGCATATCGGCGACTACGAAGGTGTCGACCAATCCAGCAAGCCACAACTGCCGCTGGTGGCGATCAACACCACCGCTGGCACCGCCAGTGAGATGACCCGCTTCTGCATCATCACCGACGAAACCCGCCACGTGAAAATGGCCATCGTCGACCGCAACGTCACGCCGCTGCTGTCGGTTAACGACCCGTCCCTGATGGTCGGCATGCCCAAGGGCCTCACCGCCGCCACCGGCATGGACGCCCTGACCCATGCCATCGAAGCCTACGTGTCCACGGCCGCCACGCCGATCACCGACGCCTGCGCGATCAAGGCCATTGAACTGATCAGCGCCAACCTGCGCCTGGCGGTACGCGACGGCAGCGACAAGGCCGCCCGGGAAAACATGGCCTACGCACAGTTCCTCGCCGGCATGGCGTTCAACAACGCCTCCCTGGGCTTCGTGCATGCCATGGCCCACCAACTGGGCGGCCTGTATGACTTGCCCCACGGCGTGTGCAACGCGGTGCTGCTGCCTCATGTGCAAAGTTTCAACGCCAGCGTCAGTGCCAAACGCCTGAGCGACGTCGGCCGTGCGCTGGGTGCGGACATCACCGGCAACTCGCCAGAAGAAGGCGCCCAGGCCGCCATCGCGGCCATTCGTGCTTTGTCTAAGGACGTTGAAATTCCCGCTGGCCTGCGTGAACTGGGCGCCAAATTGCAGGACATTCCGCTGCTCGCCACCAATGCGCTGAAGGACGCGTGTGGGCTGACCAATCCGCGGCGGGCGGATCAGCGTCAGATTGAGGAGATTTTCCGCAGCGCGTTCTGACGGGGCGGTCGCGGGCTGCAAGCATTGAGCTACAAGCTGTTAAGGTGTGAATCTTGCACGTATTCAACTTGAGCATGAAGCTTGCGGCTTGCCGCTGAGGTCCCCTTATGAGAGTTCTGTTATTCGGTGCCACCGGCATGGTCGGCCAGGGCGTTCTGCGCGAGTGCCTGCTGGCCGCTGACGTGCAGGAAGTCGTCGCCGTCGGCCGCACGCCGTTGACGCAGGAGCACGGCAAACTGCATCAGGTGCTGCACGCGGACATGCTGGATTTCCAACCTCTGGAGAACCTGCTGCAAGGCTTCGATGCCTGTTTCTTTTGCCTCGGTGTTTCATCGGCGGGGATGAATGAAACCCGCTACACCCATCTCACCTATGATCTGACCCTTGTCGCCGCCAGCACCCTGGCGCGGCTCAATCCGCAGATGACGTTTATCTATGTGTCCGGCGCCGGCACCGACAGTTCCGAAGCGGGCCAGTCGATGTGGGCGCGGGTCAAGGGCAAGACCGAGAATGCCTTGCTGCGCCTGCCGTTCAAGGCGGTGTATTTGTTCCGGCCGGGGGTAATTCAGCCGTTGCACGGCGTGCGTTCGAAGACGCCGTTGTACCAGTTGTTCTATACGGTATTCGGGCCGTTGCTCTCGTTGGTGCGTCGGATAAAGCCAGGCTGGGTAGTCAGCACCGAGACCATCGGCCGTGCGATGTTGGCGGCGGTGCGTAACGGAGCGCCGCAGCCGGTGGTGGAGCAAGCCGAGATCCATCGGCTGGCGGCCGGCAATTCCTGAATAACGGCTGATCAGCCCGCCGTCGCCAGTGCGCAGGCGGGCGTGGCGGCGCCGTTTCATATTCCGTCGTTTGCGTTTGAGCTGGCGTGGCATGCGCGGCGGGTTGGGGATTCGGGGTTGCAGTGGCTGAAGGAGCTGGTGCAAAAGGTATTGCGTGCGTAAACCCGTATTACCAGGATTTTGGTGGCTGGCGTCGGGTATGAAATATCCGCATGACCTGTAGCCGTCCATCTCGAATACGATACGGAACGATATAAGGCCATTTAGGCACTACCCATTCCCGAGTGCCGGGAATACGCCCCTCTTTACCCATTGAGGGAAACTCCGCCACGCGCTCGAGTCCCGTTAGCATGGCCTGCACAAATTCGTGCGCAGCTTTGGGGTTTTCCTGAGCAAGGTAAGCGGCTTCTTCATCGAGGTTGCGCAGTGCTGTTCTCAGCCACTCAACTTGCATGCTTACGCCATTTGTCAGCGATGGCTTTCACGTCAGCGGTACTCGCAAAATCACCGGCGTCGGCCTCTTGCAAGGCTTTTTGGATTTCCTCGATTTGCCAGGCTTCACGCGTCAAGTATTCACGTATGGCATCGACCGCCAGAAAGGATTTGCTGCGCCCGGTAGCCTTGGCGAGACTGGCGAGCGTATCGGCGATATCTTCCGGTATGCGTAAGGACATAACCGACATAAGTGCCTCGATGTAGTGGGATGTAGTGCAACATACTACATCGTAGTTGGCGCACGCTTCTGCGCCGTTCGTCTGCGCAGAGTTGAAACGGAAAAGGATGTTTTCATGCTCACCGGCCTCAACCACTTGACCCTGGCCGTCACCGATCTGCCACGCAGCGTCAGCTTCTACCATGACCTGCTGCAACTTCGCCTCGACGCCACCTGGGACCACGGCGCCTACCTGTCATTGCCCGGGTTGTGGCTGTGCCTGTCCCTTGACCCGCTACGCCCCTCGGCGCCGGCGGCCGAATACACCCACGCCGCCTTCACGGTCGGTGCGAGCG
>NZ_JAKNRV010000367.1:0-4881 GCF_023072625.1 Pseudomonas emilianonis | reverse complement strand
CTGCGCCTGTTTCGCGAACGGTTTGGCGGAATCGAAGTGCGCCTGCATGACTTGGTGGCCCACCGCATTCATGCCCAGGTACGCTCGGGCGAGGTGGATTTCGGCATCGGCGTGCGCGCACGGCTGAGCCACGGGCTGGCGTTTGTGCCGGTGCTCAATGATCGATTGTGCGCGTTTGTACCGCTGGATCATCCGCTCGCCCGCCATCGGGCGTTGACCCTGGAGCAACTGGCGGATCAGCCGATCATCCTGACCGGGCGCGACAGCAGCGTGCGCGAGCACGTCGAGGCGTTATTTGATCAGACACGCCTGACGATGAACGCAGGCATGGAGGCCAATTACATGTCGACCGTACTGGCCCTGGTGCGTCAGGGGCTGGGGATCAGTGTGCTGCCGGAATCGGCGGCGGACAGCCTGGAGGGGCTGAAGCGCATCGCCATCGACCATCCCGGCGTTAACCGGGAGATCGGGCTGATCAGTCGCAGCGGGATGGGCCTGAGCCCGGCGGCGCAGCGCTGTTTCGACTTACTGCATGAGCAATTATCCGACACACCGCTGAGCTAAATGTGGGAGGGGGCTTGCTCCCGATAGGGCCGTGTCAGTCACCTGATGCATGACTGAACCACCGCTATCGGGAGCAAGCCCCCTCCCACCGTTGACCGAGTGAGTCAGTCGAGCATGGCCACATGTTTGGGATGGCTGGCCACACGCTTCAGCCACGCCTGCACGGCCGGGTAAGGCGTCAAGTCAAAACCGCCCTCATGCGCCACATGGGTGTAGGCATACAGCGCAATATCGGCAATCGAATACTGCTCGCCCACCAGGTACGGCGTGCTTTGCAACTGACGCTCCATCACCTTCAACGCCTTGTAGCCGCCCTTGTGAGTGGTGTTGTATTCGTCGAGGCGATCCTGCGGCATGCCCAAATACAGCTGGATAAACCGCGCCACCGCAATATACGGCTCATGGCTGTACTGCTCGAAGAACTGCCACTGCAACACCTGGGTGCGCAGGCGCGGTTCGGTGGGCAGAAACTCGCTGCCATCGGCGAGGAAGTTGAGGATCGCGTTGGATTCCCACAGGCAGGTGCCGTCTTCAAGTTCCAGCACCGGGATCTTGCCGTTGGGGTTCTTGGCCAGGAACTCAGGGGTCTCGGTGCCGCCGTTGAGGATGTCGACATCCACCCATTGATACGGAATGCCCAACAGGTTGAGCATCAATTTGACCTTGTAGCAGTTGCCCGACTTGTGATCGCCATAAACCTTGTACATGGGGCTCCCCTTATGCCGCTTGCGCGTGCTGTGCTTGACGGACCACTGCGGCCAGGCGCTTGAGACCTTCGTCCAAACGGGACGGGTCGATATGGCTGAAATTGAGCCGCAGTGAGCCAAGGTGCTGGTCCGGCTCGGAAAAAAACGGTTCACCGGGCATGAACGCGACGTTCTGATCGAGCGCAGGTGCCAACAAGGTGCGGGTATCGAGCGGTTGTTTCAAGGTCAGCCAGAAGAATAATCCGCCCTGGGGCACCTGCCAGTCCGCCAGATCGTTGAAATGTCGCACCAATGCGGCCTGGAATGAGTCCCGGCGCTGGCGATAGAAACTGCGCAGTTCCACCAGGTGCTGTTGATACTTTTCGCTGCCGATCCACTGCATCGCCTGCCACTGGCCGATGCGATTGGTGTGCAGGTCGGCCGACTGTTTGAGCTTGAGCAGGTGCGGGAACAGGTCGGGACTGGCGATCAGGTAGCCGACGCGCAAACCGGGCAACAATGTTTTGGAAACGGTACCGGTGTAGATCCAACTGGCCTTTTTCAGACGGCCGGCGATGGGCTGTGCACTGCCGCCGTCGAAGGTCAGTTCGCGGTAGGGTTCGTCTTCGATCAGGGTCACGCCGAACTCGTCGAGCAACGCCGCGACGGCTTCGCGCTTGGCCTCGCTGTAACGCACGGCCGACGGGTTCTGGAACGTCGGGATCAGGTAGATGAATGCCGGGCGGTGGCGTTCAAGACTCGTGCGCAGCGCGACCAGGTCCGGGCCGTCGGCTTCCAGTTGCACGGTGAGACACTCGGCGCCGAACAGTTGGAAAATCTGCAACGCGGCCAGGTAGGTCGGGCCTTCCAAGAGGATTTTCGTGCCCTTGTCGATATACAGCTTGGCCGCCAGGTCCAGGGTCTGCTGGGAGCCGCTGACCACCAGCACCTGGCTGGCCTGGCACGGCACGCCGAGTGCGCGCGCCTCGGCGGCGAGTAATTCACGCAGCTGCGGCTCGCCTTCGCTCATGCCGTATTGGCCGATATTCAACGGCATGTCGTCCCAGTTCAACGCGGGCAACATCGCTTCGGCCGGCAGCCCACCGGCGAACGACATCACTTCCGGGCGCTGGGCCGCCGCTAGGATTTCACGGATCAGGGAGCTTTTTAGGCGTGTAACACGTTCTGAGAAGGCCATTGGGTCACCGGTAGCAAAGCCTGTGGGAAATACGTCAAACTAGTTGACCGAAATTACGCCGACTTCAGTGGATACGTCAATATGCTTGACCTTAAAAACCAGACCAGCCAGCAAAAAGCCATGGAGGCGTTCTTCTTCGGCTACCAGGCGTTCACCGCCAAGGCCGACGAAATGCTGGAGCGCCGTGGCCTGAGCCGGGTGCATCAGCGCATCGTGTTTTTTATCGCGCGCTACCCCGGCCTGAGCGTGAAGGAGCTGCTGGAATTGCTCGGCGTGAGCAAGCAGGCGCTGAACATGCCGCTGCGCCAATTACAGGAAATGCACCTGGTGGAGAGCGTCGCGTCCGAGACCGACAAGCGCAAACGCCTGCTGGAATTGAGCACCGAAGGCCTGCGCTTCGAGCAATCCTTACGCCGTGAACAGGTGAAGCTGTTGCAGCGCGCCTTCAATGAGGCGGGGGAAGAAGCGGTGAACGGCTGGCTGGCGGTCAATCTGGCGCTGAGTGCGGTGAATTAGCCTTTCATCATTTTTTGCGCAGACAATCGAAAACATTATTTGCTTTATTTGTATACAAAAGCATAATTCGCTTCGTGCGAGTTCCTGACCTGTTAGTCAACAAAACCCGCCAGTACCTCACAGCGCTTAAGCGCTGGCCATAACAATAAAATGCTTGAGGAGTACTCGCTGTGGATAGCCGCAAATCCGAAGCCCCGCTGGACCTCGCCCCGCCGGACCTCTCCCTCACGAACCCTGGCTGGCTGGAACGCCTGTTCAAACTGCGCGTGCATGGCACCACAGTGAAGACCGAGTTGATCGCCGGCCTCACGACGTTCATCACCATGGCCTACATCATCTTCGTCAATCCGAACATCATGGCCGACGCCGGGATCGATCACGGCGCCGCGTTCGTCGCCACCTGCATCGCCGCCGCGCTGGGGTGCCTGTTGATGGGCCTGTACGCCAACTGGCCGGTGGGCCTGGCGCCGGGCATGGGTTTGAACGCGTTCTTTACCTACACCGTGGTCGGGACCATGGGCTACACCTGGGAGACGGCACTCGGTGCGGTGTTTATCTCCGGCGTGTTGTTCATGATGCTTACGCTGTCGCGCATCCGTGAATGGCTGCTCAACAGCATTCCGGTGAGCCTGCGCCACGCGATGGGCGCCGGTGTGGGGTTGTTCCTCGGGGTGATCGGCTTGAAAACCGCCGGTATCATCGTCGACAGCCCAGCCACCCTGATCAAGCTCGGTTCGCTGCGCGAGCCGGCGCCGTTGCTGGCGGCCATCTGCTTTCTACTGATCGCGATCCTCAGCTACCACCGGGTGTTCGGCGCGATTCTCATCAGCATCATCGCCGTGACCCTCGCCGGCTGGGGCCTGGGCCTGGTTCACTACAACGGCATCCTCTCCACCCCGCCGAGCCTGGCGCCGACCTGGCTGGCCATGGACATTAAGGGTGTGTTCAATGTGAGCATGATCAGCGTGGTATTTGCCTTCTTGTTTGTACACATGTTCGACACCGCCGGGACCCTGATGGGCGTCGCGCAACGCGCCGGGCTGGTGAACGCCGACGGCAAGATCCACAACCTGTCCCGTGCGTTGAAGGCCGACAGCGCCTCCAGCGTATTCGGCGCCATGGTCGGCGTACCGCCGGTGACCAGCTATGTGGAAAGCGCCGCCGGTGTCGCCGCCGGTGGCCGTACCGGGCTGACCGCTGTGACCGTGGGCGTGCTGTTTGTGGCGGCGATGTTTTTCGCGCCGCTGGCCGGCATGATTCCGGCTTACGCCACCGCTGGCGCGCTGATTTATGTGGCGATGCTGATGATGGCGAGCATGGCCCATATCAACTGGGACGAAGCCACCGATAGCATTCCGGCTATCGTCACCGCGATCATGATGCCGCTGACCTTCTCGGTCGCCGACGGCATCGCCCTGGGCTTTATCACGTATGTGGCGCTCAAGGCCGGCACCGGCAAGTACCGCGAAATCTCCATCAGCCTATGGGTGTTGTGCGCGATTTTTATCGCGAAATTTATCTTCCTGTAGTTCGGGAACACGCGAAGAAACCGCCTCACCCTCGGGTGAGGCTTTGGCATCAAAGGAGCACTGTAAATGAACCTGGAAACCTGGCTGCTGTTCAGTGGCGCGGCGTTGATCGTGATCCTGATTCCCGGCCCGCTGTCGTTGCTGATGATCAGCAACAGTCTCAACTACGGCCTGCGCCGTTCGTACCCGGCGTTTCTCGGCGGCGTGTTTGCCTCGATTTGCCTGTTGAGTGCCTCGGCACTGGGGCTGGGCGCGCTGTTGTTGGCGTCGGAACAGCTGTTCAGCGCCTTGAAGATGGTCGGCGCGCTCTACCTGTTTTACCTCGCCTGGCAGAGCTGGCAGCAATCGCGCCAACCGGCCCAGGGCGCGGTGGTGCCCCAGGCCGTCG
>NZ_JAKNRV010000366.1:0-4921 GCF_023072625.1 Pseudomonas emilianonis | reverse complement strand
CCCGCCACCTTCAGGGCCGCGTTCATGCTGCCCGCCGCCGCCCTGCGGCCGCTGCCCCTGGCTCTGGCCCTGACCGGGTGAATTATCACGTTCGTCGGCCGTTACCTGCGCGCTGACGCTGACCACCAGCAAACCAACACCTGCCATTCGCCAGATGCGCTTCATGCTCTTCCTCACTGCGGTTTAGGGCTTATCAATGAGACTGGAAAAGCCTCGCCCGGTTCTGGCACAGGTTATCAGTCACGAGAAGAATTTTCTTAAGGCAAAAAGAAAGGGGCGACCCGTCGGCCACCCCTTGAGAACTTCGTCCGGGCTCAACGCTTATGACGTTGGCTCACCTCACGCCGTCTTGTGGACAGTGTGCAGCCTGGAGGCCGGCTCAACCCTGCTGGGGTGGCGGCCGCAGCAGGCCTGATTGGGCGAGCTGCTGTGGACTATGTCCAGGCGGTGATTCTGTTGGTAATCATAGGCGCAGCGCCCCGACAGATGATTGCGAAGATTGCGTCAATAAACAGTGCTTGCGCAATTTTTAACCCTTAAGGGATAATTCACCGCAATAGTTACGACAAAGGCCAGCCCCATGAGCAAACTTGACCGATACGACCTGAGTATTTTGGCGGAATTGCAGCGCGACGCGAGGATCTCCAACCAGGAGTTGGCCGAGCGTATCGGGCTGTCGCCGTCGCCCTGCTCGCGCCGGGTCAAGCAATTGGAGGACGACGGCTACATCGCCCGCCAGGTCGCCCTGCTCGACCGCAAGATGCTCGGCCTGAGCCTCACCGCCTACGTGCTGATCGGCATGGACCGACACACCCCCGAGCGCTTCGAGAACTTCGAAGCGGCCATCCGCACCCTGCCGCAGGTGCTGGAATGCAGCCTGGTGACCGGGATGGATGCCGACTATCAATTGAAAGTCGTGGTGCCGGACATGGACCACTACCAGAAGCTGCTGCTGGGCCACCTGACCCGCATTGAAGGCGTCACCAGCGTGCGTTCGAGCTTTGTGCTGAACCAGGTGCTCAACAGCACCGAGTTACCACTGACCCACCTGCGCACTTAAGATCGGTGAAGGTCAAATGTGGGAGGGGGCTTGCCCCCTCCCACATTTAAGTCTGCCTGCGACGCACCGACGCAGGTCAATGCCTAGCCCGAGCACTGCCGTATACTTGCCGCCTGCCCCGTCGGAAGAAACCAATGAACTCGATTGACCCCGCGCTATTTGAAGAATGGATGATGACCGGCCTGGTCACGATCCTGATCATTTTCATGGGCTTTATCGTCTGGGACCTGGCGAAGAAATCCAAAGCCGGGCGTTTCGGCTCGTTCATCCTGTTTTTCGTGCTGGGCCTGGGCGTGGCCGCGTTCGTCATCAAGAGCGTGGTGATCGGCCTGATCGAGTCCGGCGCCTTATAAGCGCGCCGGTACGGCCTTCCATTGGCCCTGATCCAGGCCGTCGATGGACCAATCGCCAATCCGCACGCGCACCAGGCGCAAGGTGGGCAACCCCACCGCCGCCGTCATGCGCCGCACTTGGCGGTTTCGCCCTTCACGAATCACCAACTCCAACCAGTGGGTCGGCACGCTTTTGCGAAAGCGCACCGGCGGGTTGCGTGGCCATAACTCAGGCTCGTCCAACCGCCGGGCTTCGGCGGGCAAGGTCATGCCGTCGTTGAGTTGCACACCGTCGCGCAGGCGTTGCAGTTGTTCTTCAGTGGGTTCGCCTTCCACCTGCACCCAGTAGGTTTTCGCCAACTTGTGCTTGGGGTCGGCAATGCGCGCCTGCAATTGACCATCGTTGGTCAGCAGCAGCAGGCCTTCGCTGTCACGGTCCAGGCGGCCCGCCGGGTAGATGCCGGGGATGTCGATAAAATCCTTGAGGGTCGCCCGCCCGCCTTCGTCGCTGAACTGGGTCAGCACGTCGAAGGGTTTATTGAACAGGATCAGCTTCGGCTCGGCCGGTGGCGCCTTGGCGACGCGACGAGCTGCGGAATACGGGGCTTTCACGCCAGGGCGGCGCGAATCGGGACGGGTGGGACGGGACATGGCGAAGGAACATCTAACGGTCAGGACCGACAATGCTAGTGGCCTGACCGCTAAATGACCATCCCAACCGCTTAGCGGAACGGCGGTTCGTCGAAGCTGCGCAGTTTGCGCGAGTGCAGCGAGTTGAGCTCGGTGCGCAACAGGTCGACCGCCTCGATGCCGATCTTCAAGTGCTGGCTGACCGCACGCTCATAGAACGCGTTGGCCGAGCCCGGCAGCTTGATCTCGCTGTGCAACGGCTTGTCCGACACGCACAGCAAGGTGCCGTAGGGCACACGCAAACGGTAGCCTTGGGCGGCGATGGTGCCGCTTTCCATGTCCACGGCGACGGCGCGGGACAGGTTGATCAGCGGACGCTCCTGGGCCCAGCGCAGTTCCCAGTTGCGGTCGTCGTAGGTCAGCACAGTGCCGGTGCGCAGGCGTTTTTTCAGTTCTTCGCCCTTTTCGCCAGTGACGTTGGCCGCCGCTTGCTGCAAGGCCATTTGCACTTCGGCCAGGGCCGGGATCGGAATGTTCGGCGGCACCACGCGGTCGAGAATGCCATCGCGGCGCATATAGGCGTGAGCCAGGACGTAGTCGCCGATGGTCTGGGATTGGCGCAGGCCGCCGCAGTGGCCGATCATCAGCCAGCAATGTGGACGCAGCACGGCCAGGTGATCGGTGATGTTCTTGGCGTTGGACGGGCCGACGCCGATGTTGACCAGCGTCACGCCGTGACCGTCAGTGGCCTGCAGGTGGTAGGCCGGCATCTGGTAACGGTGCCAGACCACGCCTGCGGCAATGGCGGACGCTTCGCCGTGGTCCATGCTCTTGTCGATGATCACGTTGCCCGGCAGCACCATGCGGATAAAACGCGGGTCGCTGCGCAATTGCTCCAGGCCATGCAGGATGAACTGGTCGACATAGCGGTGGTAGTTGGTCAGCAGAATCCACGGTTGCACATGGCGCCAGTCGCTGCCGGTGTAATGCACCAGGCGGCGCAGGGAAAAGTCCACGCGGGCCGCATCGAACAGGGCCAGTGGCAGCGGGTCGGTGTTTTCCCAGTCATACAGGCCGTCGGCGATGCCATCGGTGGCGGCCGACAGGTCGGTGCTGGGGAACACACGGGCCAGGGTCGCGGCGGTCACGCCGGAGCCGGCCAGTTCGTCGCCCTGCTCGACCACATACGGGTAAGGAATATTCTGCTGGCTGACGCCGACTTCCACCGTCACGGTGAAGTCGTGCATCAACGGCACCAATTGTTCCAGCAGGTATTTACGGAACGCCGACGGATGGGTGACGGTGACGCTGTAAGTCCCCGGCAGTTGGACCTTGGCATATGCCCGGGTAGTCTGTGGGACTTCGCCGTGGCACTGGTAAGTCAGGCGCAGCTCCGGGTAACGAAACATCGCGCGTTGTTCGGCGTCGGGCTCGACGCGGTCCTTGAGGTATTGCTTGAGGGCTTGATTGAGCGCGCCGGTAGCACGCTCATGCAGAGCCGCCAGCCGGTCGACGGCTTCTTCGGCGGTTTGAACGACAACAAAAGCTTCGGTCACGGTAAGCATCCTGTGTGCTGACTTGCAGACCTTTATCTTGCCTGTATCCCGGCCTCACTGAAACAGCCGAAGTGCAATGCGCTGAATAATGTGGGAGGGGCGGTGCGACGATTCGACTTGCTCCCGATGGCGGTGGTGCAGTTAACGCATGGGCTGACCGACACACCGCTATCGGGAGCAAGCCCCCTCCCACCTTTTGGAGCGTATTTATTCAGACACTTGAGGGGTGGACCGCGCAACGATGGCCCGCACGTCCACCCCACGTGGCAAGGCGCCATACACGCGCCCCGACGACTCACCCAGCCGGCTGGCGATGAACCCATCGCTGACGGCTGCATTCCCGGCCTCCAGCAACAACTTGGCCTGCAACGCCACGGCAATGTCCTCGGTCAGTTGCCGCGCGCGGTATTGGATGTCCTGGGTGTCCATGAACGCCGATTTCAGTTGCTCGATATGCTGCGCCAACTGCCTGTCGCCATGCCCGTCGCCCAGTTCGACAAACAGCGCTTCCAGCACACCCGGCTCTTTGGACAATGCGCGCAGCACGTCCAGGCACTGCACATTGCCGGAACCTTCCCACGTCGAATTCACCGGCGCCTCGCGATACAAGCGCGGCAGGATGCTGTCCTCCACATAACCGGCACCGCCCATGCACTCGGCGGCTTCGTTGATCATCGCGGGCGCGCGCTTGCAGATCCAATACTTGCCCACCGCCGTCACCAGCCGGGAGAACTTGGCTTCCTGCTCATCCCCCAAATGATCGAGGGCGCGGCCCATGCGCAGGCTCAAGGCCAGCGCGGCTTCGCTTTCCAGCGCCAGGTCGGCCAGCACGTTTTGCATCAGCGGTTGTTCGCTGAGTACGCGACCGCTGACCGAGCGATGGGCGCAATGGTGACTGGCTTGGGTCAGCGCTTGGCGCATCAAGGCGCTGGAGCCGACCATGCAATCGAAGCGGGTCATGGCGACCATTTCGATGATAGTCGGCACGCCACGGCCTTCTTCGCCGACCATCCAGGCCAGGGCGCCGCGAAACTCGACTTCGCTGGAGGCGTTCGAGCAATTGCCGAGTTTATTTTTCAGGCGCTGGATATAGAACTGGTTACGCGTGTCGTCCGGGCGGTGCCGGGGCAGCAGGAAGCAGGTCAGGCCCTTGTCGGTCTGGGCCAGGGTGAGGAACGCATCGCACATCGGCGCCGAGCAGAACCACTTGTGCCCCACCAGTTCATAGGTGATGGCAGTGGCTTGGCCACGTGCGGTGGCCTGGGCCTCGTAGCGCAACTGGCCGCTGATCTTGCGGATCGCGCCCATGGGGTAAATGCGCTCTTTTTCTTCGGCGGGGCGGT
>NZ_JAKNRV010000365.1:0-4978 GCF_023072625.1 Pseudomonas emilianonis | reverse complement strand
CAACGCCAACCCGGAATACCGCCACCCGTTCATGATCGACCGCGAAGTTAAGCGTGTGGGTTATGTGGTTGTGAGCAGTGACCGTGGTTTGTGCGGTGGTTTGAATACCAACCTGTTCAAGGCCCTGGTCAAGGACATGGCGGTAAACCGCGAAAACGGCGTCGAGATCGATCTGTGTGTAGTTGGTAGCAAGGGTGCGGCCTTTTTCCGCAACTTCGGCGGTAACGTCGTTGCAGCTATCAGCCACCTGGGTGAAGAGCCGTCGATCAATGATTTGATCGGCAGTGTGAAGGTGATGCTGGATGCGTACCTGGAAGGCCGGATTGACCGCCTGTCCGTGGTATCCAACAAGTTCATCAACACCATGACCCAGCAGCCAACCGTGGAGCAATTGATTCCACTGGTGGCGACTCCGGATCAGGAACTCAAGCACCACTGGGACTACCTCTACGAACCAGACGCCAAAGAGCTGCTTGACGGCTTGATGGTGCGCTACGTGGAGTCGCAGGTGTACCAGGCGGTGGTCGAGAACAACGCAGCTGAACAAGCGGCGCGGATGATCGCGATGAAAAACGCTACCGATAACGCCGGTGATCTGATCAGCGATTTGCAGTTGATCTACAACAAGGCGCGTCAGGCTGCGATCACCCAAGAGATCTCGGAAATCGTCGGCGGCGCTGCCGCGGTTTAACGGTTCAAATATTCAGAGGATCCAGCTATGAGTAGCGGACGTATCGTTCAAATCATCGGCGCCGTTATCGACGTGGAATTTCCACGCGACAGCGTACCGAGCATCTACAACGCTTTGAAAGTACAAAGCGATGCAGGCACCACTCTGGAAGTTCAGCAGCAGCTGGGCGACGGCGTGGTTCGTACCATTGCAATGGGTTCCACCGAGGGCTTGAAGCGCGGTCTGGGTGTTCTGGACACTGGCGCTGCCATCTCCGTACCGGTCGGTAAAGCGACCCTGGGCCGGATCATGGACGTACTGGGTAACCCGATTGACGAAGCTGGCCCGATCGACACCGAAGAGCGCTGGGGCATTCACCGTCCAGCACCTTCGTTCGCGGACCAAGCGGGCGGCAACGACCTGCTGGAAACCGGCATCAAGGTTATCGACCTGGTTTGCCCGTTCGCCAAGGGCGGTAAAGTCGGTCTGTTCGGTGGTGCCGGTGTAGGCAAGACCGTAAACATGATGGAACTGATCCGTAACATCGCCATCGAGCACAGCGGTTATTCCGTGTTCGCCGGTGTGGGTGAGCGTACTCGTGAGGGTAACGACTTCTACCACGAGATGAAGGACTCCAACGTTCTGGACAAAGTGGCACTGGTTTACGGTCAGATGAACGAGCCGCCGGGAAACCGTCTGCGCGTAGCACTGACTGGCCTGACCATGGCCGAGAAGTTCCGTGACGAAGGTAACGACGTTCTGCTGTTCGTCGACAACATCTATCGTTACACCCTGGCCGGTACTGAAGTATCCGCACTGCTGGGCCGTATGCCTTCGGCAGTAGGTTACCAGCCGACCCTGGCTGAAGAGATGGGCGTTCTGCAAGAACGTATCACTTCGACCAAGGAAGGTTCGATCACTTCGATCCAAGCGGTATACGTACCTGCGGATGACTTGACCGACCCGTCGCCAGCGACCACCTTCGCCCACTTGGACGCCACCGTCGTTCTGTCCCGTGACATCGCTTCCCTGGGTATCTACCCAGCGGTCGATCCACTCGACTCGACTTCGCGCCAGCTGGACCCGAACGTGATCGGCCAGGAGCACTACGACACCGCTCGCGGCGTTCAGTACGTGCTGCAGCGTTACAAAGAACTGAAGGACATCATTGCGATCCTGGGTATGGACGAGCTGTCGGAAACCGACAAGCAGTTGGTATCCCGCGCTCGTAAGATCCAGCGCTTCTTGTCGCAGCCGTTCTTCGTGGCTGAAGTCTTCACCGGTGCCTCGGGTAAATACGTTTCCCTGAAAGACACCATTGCTGGCTTCAAAGGCATCCTCAACGGTGACTACGACCACCTGCCAGAACAAGCGTTCTACATGGTCGGCGGCATCGAAGAAGCGATCGAGAAAGCCAAGAAACTGTAATCCCGGCGCCCGGCAACGGGCGCTCATCAGGTTGAGGCAATCAGATGGCTATGACAGTCCATTGCGATATCGTCAGCGCGGAAGGGGAAATCTTCTCCGGTCTGGTAGAAATGGTGATTGCACACGGCGAACTCGGTGACTTGGGTATTGCCATGGGCCACACGCCATTGATCACCAGCTTGAAGCCAGGTCCGATCACTCTGACCAAGCAAGGCGGGGAACGGGAGGTGTTTTACATCTCCGGTGGTTTCCTCGAGGTTCAGCCGAACATGGTCAAGGTACTTGCCGACACCGTGCAACGTGCTGCTGATCTGGATGAAGCCTCCGCTCAGGCAGCCGTTAAGGCAGCCGAGAAGGCCCTGAACGAAAAAGGCGCAGATTTCGACTACGGTTCTGCTGCTGCTCGTCTGGCCGAGGCCGCAGCTCAGCTGCGTACCGTCCAGCAGATCCGCAAGAAGTTTGGCGGCTAAGCCGTTAAGCCTCATGCGTGATTGATTAAAAAGGGTAGCCTCGGCTACCCTTTTTCTTTTTTTGCAAAACACTTCTCTGGTCTGAAGCCGGACCGCCCAGGATTGGTAGCCATTCATGTCTCTAGAAATCGTCATTCTCGCCGCAGGCCAGGGCACCCGCATGCGCTCGGCCTTGCCCAAGGTGCTGCATCCGGTGGCCGGTAACTCTATGCTTGGCCATGTTATCCACAGCGCCCGGCAACTCGACCCGCAACGCATCCACGTCGTCATCGGCCACGGTGCCGATGTGGTGCGTGAGCGCCTGGCCGCGGATGACCTGAATTTCGTATTGCAAGACAAGCAACTGGGCACCGGCCACGCAACCGCCCAAGCCGTGCCGTTCATCAAAGCCGACACGGTGCTGATCCTCTACGGCGACGTGCCCCTGATCGAAGTGGAAACCCTGCAACGTCTGCTCAAGCACGTCGTGCCTGGCCAGATGGGCCTGCTCACCGTCGAACTCGATGACCCTACCGGCTACGGCCGCATCGTGCGCAACACCGACGGCAAGGTCGCGGCGATCGTCGAGCACAAGGATGCCAGCGACGCCCAACGCGCTATCACCGAAGGCAACACCGGGATTCTTGCGGTGCCGGCCGATCGCCTGGCGGACTGGATGAGCCGTCTGTCCAACAACAACGCCCAGGGCGAGTACTACCTGACCGACGTGATCGAAATGGCCGTCAGCGATGGCTTGCTGGTCGCCACCGAACAGCCCCACGACCCGATGGAAGTGCAGGGCGCCAACGACCGCAAGCAATTGGCCGAACTGGAGCGCCACTACCAACTGCGCGAAGGCCGCCGCCTGATGGCCCAGGGCGTGACCCTGCGCGACCCGGCGCGCTTTGATGTACGTGGTGAAGTCAGCGTGGGCCGGGATGTGCTGATCGACATTAACGTCATTCTCGAAGGCCGCGTGATCATCGAAGACGATGTGGTGATTGGCCCGAACTGCGTGATCAAGGACAGCACCCTGCGCAAGGGCGTGGTGATCAAGGCCAACAGCCATCTCGACGGTGCGGTGATGGGTGAGGGCAGCGATGCGGGTCCGTTTGCACGGTTGCGTCCTGGCAGCGTGTTGGGAGCCCGAGCACATGTTGGTAACTTCGTTGAACTGAAAAACGCGCTAATGGGAGACGATGCTAAGGCCGGCCACTTGGCCTACCTCGGCGATGCAGTGATCGGGGCGCGTAGCAACATTGGCGCTGGCGCAATCACGTGTAACTACGATGGTGCTAACAAATATCAGACGACCATTGGTGAAGACGTCTTTATTGGTTCCAATAATTCGCTGATTGCCCCCGTGACTATTGGCGATGGCTCGAACACCGCTGCGGGCTCAACCATCAATCAGGATGTGGATAAGTCACAGCTCGCGGTAGCCCGCGCCCGCCAGCGCAACATCGACGGTTGGAAACGCCCGGTCAAAATCAAAAAGAGCTGAGTTATCCATAGCCTTACTGACAGCAAAACTCCAATGTGGGAGGGGGCTTGCCCCCGATGGCAGAGGTCCAGTCAAAGCACTTAATGACTGACACACTGCTATCGGGGGCAAGCCCCCTCCCACATTAGCCCCCCGCCAGTTTCAAAAATTTGCAGCATGCTGCTTGACGAACTTTCGCCTATAGGTTTCTATTGCCTTCGTTATCTTTCGAAACGAAACTTATAATCACCATGTCGAAACGAAATACACCCCAAAGACGCCACAACATCCTGACCTTGCTCAATGAACGGGGCGAAGTCAGCGTGGACGAATTGGCCAAGCGTTTCGAAACCTCGGAAGTCACCATCCGCAAGGACCTGGCCGCCCTCGAAAGCAACGGCCTGTTGTTACGCCGTTACGGTGGCGCGATCACCATGCCCCAGGAACTCGTCGGCGACCCCGCCCAGCCCATCTCAGCCTACAAGCGCGCCATCGCGCGTGCCGCCGTGATGCGCCTGCGCGAGCACGCCCGCATCATCATCGACAGCGGCAGCACCACCGCCGCCATGATCCCCGAACTGGGCCACCAGCCCGGCCTGGTGGTGATGACCAACTCCCTACACGTGGCCCGCGCGTTGAGCGAGCTGGAACACGAGCCGGTGCTGCTGATGACCGGTGGCACCTGGGACCCGCATTCGGACTCGTTCCAGGGCCAGGTTGCCGAGCAGGTGCTGCGTTCCTACGACTTTGATCAACTGTTCATCGGCGCCGACGGCATCGATCTGCAGCGCGGCACCACCACGTTCAACGAACTGCTAGGCCTGAGCCGCGTGATGGCCGAGGTCGCCCGTGAAGTGGTGGTGATGGTCGAATCCGACAAGATCGGCCGCAAGATTCCCAACCTGGAACTGCCCTGGAGCAGCGTCCATACCCTGATCACCGATGATC
>NZ_JAKNRV010000364.1:0-4980 GCF_023072625.1 Pseudomonas emilianonis | reverse complement strand
CCTGCGGGCACGGCCATGTAACGGGGTTCCCAGTCAGGCTGGAACTTGTCTTTGAAGCGGCGCAAACCTTGGAAGTTATACAGTTGCTCGCCACGACGGAACACCATCGAGCCCAGACGTTCGGTCATCGACGGCGTCGGCGCCAGGTAGTGCGGGTAGGCGATTTCCAGCAGGTTGTGGGTGAAGGTCGGGTACTCGGCGTCGAGCTTGAGTTGCACGCGGGCCGTGAGGTAGGCAAAACCTTCGAGCAGACGTTCGACGTAGGGGTCGGCGCAGTCCATGCCGGACAGGCTCAGCCGACTGGCGATCTTCGGGTATTCCTTGGCGAACTCGGCAGCGCTTTCGCGCACGTGGTGCAGTTCCTGGTTGTACAGCTCTAGCAGGCGCGGGTTCATGGGCGTCTCCGCTGGTCGGCGTTGACCACGCGCACGTGGCCGGACTCCAGGTCCAGGTCGGTTTGCAGCAACAGGCGCAAGGGCACCGGCTGTGCCCACAGGTCGCCTTCGATCTCGAAGCTCAGCGCGTTGTGGTTCATCTCGCCATGGCCGACGCGGGCTTTGACGCGCAAGGTGTGGCGCAGAATACGTGGCTCAAAGGTGGCGATCGCCTGATAGATGAGGGTTTCCAGGGCCTTGATGTCGATGCTGGAAACACTGTTGCCCGCCAGTGCCGGCAGGCCGTAATTGACCACCGAGGTGCCGGCCGGGGTGTGCAGCGTGGCATCGGCATCGAGCAACGACGTGGTGTTGAGCAGCCACGCCAGGTCACGCAAAACCGAGGCTTTCAATTGGGTCAGGGACAGCACGCGTTTGTCGGCGCTTTCCTTGGGATTGGTCGGGTCGTCGTCGGTCAACCGGTCCAACAGGGACGGTTGCAGACGGTCGCGGCTGGCGATTTCAGTTACCACGTAAAGGGCGCCACATACATTTTTTGGTCGCCACCCCAACCGCAGGATGCCGATAGGCTGACCGGCGCCACCTCTAGGTGCCCTTGGATTTGGCGAATAGCCTGCATTTTGTTCAAGCAGTCGCGGCTCGGGGCCGGCATGTGCTCAACACGCCAAACTGAAAATATAGGGACGCCGTTGAATGTCTCCACGCGCAATTTCTGATGTTTATCCAAGCTGAAGCTGCATGGCCATTCCATATCCAGTTTTGTACGGCTTTGATCAGGGTTGACTAACGTGCACTGACCCTGGTCATCGATCAGTTTGAGGGGCTGCCCAACAAACACAGCCTCGATCGTCGGCGTTTCGGTATGTTCGGCGCATGCGTTCAGACTGATCACGTTCATGGTCAGGCAGAGGGCGAGCAATGGTTTTTTCATTATGTGAGTTCCCAAAACCAGACAGCTCTGGAGCGGAAAAAGAGATCGCCGGTTTGGGTTATTCCTCGGTTCCATAGATCAATATGATCGCCGGTACGGTTATCCAGGGACTCGCCTGATTGCTGGAAACAATCCTTGAAAAAAATAAGCCCGGTTTTGCCCATCAGCGTGCGACGGTCTTCGGCGGTGTTACCCAGAATGGCGGGTCGTCCTAGATGCCTTTTCCACAGCCAATTAGCCAACGACTCGGCACCCCTGGCGTGTTCATGCGCACACTTGGGCTCGGTATAGGTAGATTTGTTGACCTTGATGGTCAGCTCGGCGTTGAGCACCAGACTCATGCGGATAGCGCATTGATTGGCCCAAGGACCATTGCAAGGGTCTGCTTTTGGATGCGTAACCAAAAGATCGGAATACGCCTTCCACAAATTAATAAACGAAGGTTTGGCCATGACTCAGATACCGAAAAAGAAGGGGTCGAATGTGAGCACGCACCAAACCCCCCCGGCGCATGGCGCCAGGGGGTGTTCATATCAACGCTTGGTGTTGGACCGGATATTCCAGCCAAACTTGATCGCGCCGCCGTCTTTGGTGCCGTCGGCTTTCTGCGGCTGGTAGTCGACCATCACTTGGGCGAAGTTCAGGGTGACATTTTCGGTCAGGCGATCATCGGAGCCCGAACCGCCGGTGCTCAGGGACGTAACCAGTACTTCTTCCAGATTGATCACCATGTACTCGACCTGGCTTTCGCCACCGGCCTTGCGCACGGTCAGCTTGACCTTGTCGATGTGCTTGCCGCTAGCGCAGTGCATCATCAGGTTCGGCGAGGATTTGTCGACGTACTTGGTCAGCGACAGGTCCTGGATGTTCACCTTGCCTGCGCCGCCGCCACCGCCTACGTGCATGTTGCCGGACTGGGACATGCCCCAGCTCCAGTTCAGTACGTCGATTTCGTCCTTGTGGGCTTTGTCCATGGACTCGCCCTTGATGTCGCCAATCTTGATGAAAATATCAACAGCCATGTTTTCTCCCTGTGTGGACTCTGCCACTCGATTTGGTTTTTTGTGGGAGGGGCGGTGCGACGATTCGCCTTGCCCCCGATGCAGGCGACACGGTCTTTCAGTCAGACCGCGTCGATGCCATCGGGGGCAAGCCCCACCCACAGAAGAGCGAGTTCAACCGCTGGTTATGCGCTTTTCGCCGAAGGCAGTTTCGATACCAGGCGCAGCGACACGGTCAGCCCTTCGAGCTGGTAGTGCGGGCGCAGGTAGAACTTGGAGTTGTAGTAACCCGGGTTGCCTTCGACGTCTTCCACGATCACTTCGGCGGCAGCTAACGGGTGCTGGGCCTTGGTGGTTTCGGTGGAGTGCGCCGGGTCGCCGTCGACGTAGTTGAGGATCCAGTCCTGCAACCAGCGTTGCATTTCGTCCTTCTCTTTGAAGGAACCGATCTTGTCGCGCACGATGCACTTCAAGTAGTGCGCGAAACGGCAGGTGGCGAACAGGTACGGCAGGCGCGCCGCCAGGTTGGCGTTGGCGGTGGCGTCCGGGTCGTCGTACTCGGCTGGTTTCTGCAGCGACTGCGCGCCAATGAACGCGGCGAAATCGGTGTTTTTCTTGTGCAGCAGCGGCATGAAACCGTTCTTCGCCAGCTCCGCTTCACGGCGGTCGCTGATGGCGATTTCGGTCGGGCACTTCATGTCCACGCCACCGTCATCGGTAGGGAACGTGTGGGCCGGCAGGTTTTCCACTTCACCGCCGGATTCCACGCCACGGATGCGCGAGCACCAGCCGTAGTGCTTGAACGAACGGTTGATGTTGACCGCCATCGCGTAGGCTGCGTTGGCCCAGGTGTACTTGGAGCTGTCGGCGCCGTCGGTGTTTTCTTCGAAGGCGAAGGCTTCCACCGGGTCGGTCTTGGCGCCATACGGCAGGCGCGCGAGGAAGCGCGGCATGGTCAGGCCGATGTAGCGCGAGTCTTCCGATTCACGCAGCGAGCGCCAGCCGGCGTATTCCGGGGTGGTGAAGATCTTGGTCAGGTCGCGCGGGTTCGACAGTTCCTGCCACGAGCCCATGCCCATCACGGTCGGCGAAGCGGCAGCGATGAAGGGGGCGTGCATCGCGGCACAGACTTTGGACAATTCGCCCAACAGCTCGACATCCGGTGGCGACTGGTCGAAGTAGTAGTCGCCGACCAGGCAACCGTAAGGTTCGCCGCCGAACTGGCCGTATTCTTCTTCGTACATCTTCTTGAAGATCGGGCTCTGGTCCCAAGCGGTGCCCTTGAATTTCTTCAGGGTCTTGTGCAGGTCCGGCTTGGAGATGTTGAGCACGCGAATCTTCAGTTGCTCATCGCTCTCGGTGTTGTTGACCAGGTAGTGCAGGCCACGCCAGGCGCTTTCCAACTGCTGGAAATCCTGGTGGTGGATGATCTGGTTGACTTGGGCGGTGAGCTTGGCGTCGATGGCGGCGATGATCGATTCGATCGACTTGATCGCGTCGTTGGACACCAGGTCCGTCTGTGCCAACGCCTGTTCGGCCAGGGTGCGCACGGCGGTTTCCACGGCTTCGCGGGCACGCTCGGTCTTCGGTTTGAATTCTTGCAGCAACAGCGAGGCGAACTCGCTGGTTTCTTCGGTAGCGCCCAGGTTTTGAGCGCTTTCGCGAACGGTATTCTCGGTCATGATTACTGGTCCCCTGCCGGCTTCGGCGCGCTCGCAAGGGCCTGCAGCAATGCTGGGTCCTTGATCGCTTTCATGATGATTTCTTCAGCGCCGGTCTTGCCGTCCATGTAGGTCAGCAGGTTGGCCAACTGGGTGCGAGCTTCGAGCAGCTTGCTCAGCGCGTCGACCTTGCGGGCCACGGCGGCCGGGCTGAAGTCGTCCATGCTTTCGAAGGTGATGTCCAGGCTCAAGTTGCCTTCGCCTGTCAGCTCGTTGGGTACGTGGAACGCTACGCGCGGTTGCATGGCCTTGAGGCGCGAGTCGAAATTGTCGACGTCCACTTCAAGGAACTTGCGGTCGGCCACGGGCGCGAGCGGCTCGGCGGGTTTACCGGCGAGGTCGGCCATCACACCCATCACGAAGGGCAGCTGGACCTTTTTCTCGGCGCCGTAGAGCTCGACGTCGTACTCGATCTGCACTCGAGGCGCGCGGTTGCGCGCGATGAATTTCTGAGAACTTTGCTTCGCCACGTTGCTGCTCCTGGTCGCTTGAGCGACGGTATTGTTACTGCGCAGTCGGTCGGCTTACTCGCCGTCTGGGCCACGCAGGTTTTCAAATTGGGACATGCCGTCGGGAATCAGATTGCGCACGATGGCCGCGAAGTCGGCATGCACCAGGTGCTTTGCGCGGTTCAACAGCACCGGCAACGGGCTCGAAGGCTCGTAACGGCTGTAGTACGCAAGGATCTTGTCGAGGCTGCGCAGTACGTCATCGCGGTTGGCGATATCGCCGCTGGGGCGCGGTGCGACGGGGGCGGCGGCGAAGTCGACCGAGGGGGCGTTGTCGTCACTGACGGCCTCGGGTTCGCGGTTGCCGGTCTCGCTGCTCGGGACAAACTGGCTGAGGATCTGCAGCGCCTGCTTGAGCGGTTGCTTCAACAGGCTGAGGTCGACGCCCTGGGCCGAGCCGACCTGGTCGCTGACCTGTTGTTC
>NZ_JAKNRV010000363.1:0-4993 GCF_023072625.1 Pseudomonas emilianonis | reverse complement strand
TCAAGCTGGCCTATGCGCAATTCGAGGAACTGGAGACCTTTGCGCGCTTCGGTGCAAGGCTCGATGAGGACACGCGCCAATCCATCGTTCACGGCCAGCGCATCCGCGCCTGCCTGGGCCTGGCGCTGGTGCAGCGGGTCAGCCAATGGCATGGCGGGCAGGTGCTAGTGCAAGACTCCGAGTGGGGCGGGGCGTCGTTTCGGATGAGGTGGGCGTATGACGCTTGACGCTCTGGAATGCGAGGGCGATCAACGCTGGGCGCAACGGTAAAATCGCGCCTGCGAGTCTGCCGTCACGGACGGTTAACGGCTAAGCCCCAACCGCTCATGCCACTGCGCGATCGACTCCTGCGGGTACTCATCGAACTGCAGGTCGCCCTTGCGCACGCTGACTTCGACCCAGGGCGTCTTGGAGCCGAGCATCAGGTGCGTGTGTTGCGGTGGCACCGGCAATGGCGTGTCGATGGCCGAGGCAAAGGGATGGATCAGCTCCGGCCACTCCGGGCTGAACAGCCATAGCGCGCTGCCGCATTGTGAGCAGAAATGCCGTTCGGCGCTGCTGGCATGGGCGCGGCTGGCACCCTCGGGCTTGAGCCGGGCGTGGTAGATCGAGATCAGCCTGCGCCCGCGCACTTTCAGGCTGTTGCTGTCGCCCGCCAGGTTGATCGCGTAACCGCCGCCGCCCTGGGTCTTGCGGCAAATCGAGCAATAGCAGCGCTGGTAAGGGTAGGGATGGGCACTGGTCAGGCTGAACGTCACGGCGCCGCAATGGCAGGAACCTTCGAGTTGCATGGGCAGTCTCCTATGGCAAGGTGACTCTGGAGTCTAGGCGCTTTGCGGCATCAAGGTCGCGATCAGGGCGTGAAAGGTCCCCGGCAGCGCTTCCAGCTCGCGACAGGATGCTGCGCTCGCGAATCGCCCACGGCTTAAGTTCATCGATGCTGAAATGCAGCACCTGTAAACCTGCGGCTTGCGCCGGCCGGCGATGGCGGCCGGTGAGAGGAGGGCGCGCTCGGCGCCCTGGTTCAGGCTTCAGTTATCCAGCGCGCTCAAGATCGCATGGGCGACCTTGACCCGCTCGGCATTCGGATAGTTCTTGTTCGCCAGGATCACCACGCCCATGTCCTTGCTCGGCACATACGCCACATAGGCTCCAAAGCCCCCGGTTGAGCCGGTTTTGTTGTACAGCACGTTGGCCGGTTGCGCTTGCGGTGTCGCCAGCCAATGGGGGCGGTGAGGTTCCATTGCCATCGGTGTCGAGTTGCCGTCAATCAGCGCTTGCAGGGCGATGGGGTAGGGGTAGTACTCCCAACCCAGGCCTTGGGTCATGCCGTTCACGGTGTAATAGCCGGTGTGGGTGCTGGCGATGGCCTGTTGCAGCGGCTTTTCCAGAGTTTGCGGGTGCATGTTGGCGATCACATAGCGCGCCAGGTCGTGGGTGCTGGTCTTGATGCCGTAGGCTTCGCTGCCCAGTGCGCCGGGGCTTACGCGAACGGGCTTGTGGTGTTTATCGTAGCCTTGAGCGTATTGGCCTGACTGCTCGGCGGGGACGCTGACGTAGGTGTTGCTCAGGCCCAGCTTGGGCAGCAGGGTTTTCTCCATGGCGACATTGAAGGGCTGGCCCAGGCTTTGCGCCGCGAGGTAGCCAAACAAGCCGATGCTCGGGTTGGAATAGAGGCGTTGCGCGCCTGGGGCGTAGGTGGGTTTCCAGTGCTGGAAGTAGCCGAGCATGGCGTCGGCACTGTCGGCCGCGTCGGGAAACTGCAGCGGCAGGCCGCCGGGGGTGTAGGTCGCCAGTTGCAGCAGGCTGATCTGGTCAAAGGCGCTGCCGGCCAGCGCGGGCCAGTATTGGCTGGCCTTGTCCGCCAGCTTGAGCTTGCCGGTAGCCTGGGCGTACCCCCCCAGGGTCGCGGTGAACGTTTTGCTCACCGAGCCGATTTCAAACAAGGTGTTTTCGCTGACTGGCCGCTGGGCTTCCTTCGATGCCGTGCCGTAGTTAAAGTATTGCACCTTGCCGTTCTGCACCACCGCTACCGCCAGGCCGGGAATGGCCTGCTGCTGCATCAGCGGTTTGACGCTGGCGTCTACCACGGCCTGCAGGTCGGCGGCCAGGCATTGGCCGGCGCCGAGAAGTATCGCCAGAGCCGTTAAATGACGCACTCCAAACAAGGATTGTTGGGGCATGATATCGCTTCCATGAGTGTGATCGATTGAATGAAGAGCCTGCGCGGGCGTGGCAACGTTAGACAGTTCGCCGGGCCTGGGCAAACGATGTTATCTCGCACCAGCCATTAGAATAATTAGGGTCAAGCATGCTGCGTTCCCATCTGCCCCTCAACGCGCTACGCGCATTTGAGGCCTCCGCCCGGCATCTGAGTTTTACTCGGGCCGCCATTGAGTTGTGCGTCACCCAGGCAGCGGTCAGCCATCAGGTCAAGAGCCTGGAGGCGCAACTGAACGTCACCCTGTTCAAGCGCCTGCCGCGTGGCCTGATGCTGACCCGCGAAGGCGAGACGTTGTTGCCGGTGGTGCGCGAATCCTTCGACCGTATTGCCCATACCCTGGGCCAGTTCGAGGGAGGGCATTACCGCGAAGTGCTCACCGTCGGCGCGGTCGGCACCTTTGCGGTGGGCTGGCTGTTGCCGCGCCTGCCGGACTTTCAGCGCCGCTACCCGTTTATCGATCTGCGCCTGTCGACCCACAACAACCGCGTCGATGTCGCCGCCGAAGGCCTGGACTACGCGATCCGTTTCGGCGCCGGGGCCTGGCATGGTACCGACGCCTGCCAATTGCTCGAAGCACCGCTGACGGCGCTCTGCGTGCCGCCAATCGCCGAGCAATTACATACGCCGGCCGACCTGTTGAAACATACGCTGCTGCGCTCCTATCGCGCCGATGAATGGAGCCTGTGGTTCCAGGCCGCCGGGCTGCCTGCCGACACCCTGGTGTCGCGCAGCATCGTGTTCGACTCGTCACTGGCGATGATGGAAGCGGCCTTGCAGGGCGTCGGTGTGGCGTTGGCCCCCGCGCAGATGTTCTCGCGACAACTGGAAAGTGATGCGATCCGGCAGCCTTTCAACGTAGGCATCAGCACCGGCAGTTACTGGTTAACGCGCTTGCAGTCACGCGCCGAAACCTCGGCGATGCTGGCGTTCAAGGGGTGGCTGTCGGAGGTGGCGGCGCAGGGTTGAGATTTTTATCAGGAGACAAAATGAAAGACTTGTCGCCGGCTAACCTCCACGCATTCAAAGGCAGTCAGGCCAGGTATTGGTTGAACCACCCCAGTGTGCGCTGCCACGCCAGGTTCGCCGCCGCCTCGTCATAGCGCGGCGTCGAGTCGTTATGAAAACCGTGGTTGGCGCCCTTGTAGATAAACGCTTCATGGCGGGTGCCTGCTGCCTTCAAGGCCTTCTCATAGGCCGGCCAGCCTTCGTTGATCCGCGTATCCAACTCGCCGTAATGCAGCATGATCGGCGCCTTGATGCGCGGCACGTCCTTGTCCTGCGGCTGACGCCCGTAAAACGACACGGCGGCGCCCAGTTCCGGGTAGGCCACGGCCGCCGCATTGGCCACGCCGCCGCCATAGCAGAAGCCGACAATGCCGACGTTGCCGGTGCTGCTGTCGTGGTGCATCAGCCACTCGATGGCGGCGAAGAAGTCGTTCATCAGCTTGGTCGGGTCGACCTTTTGTTGCAGCTCTACGCCTTTTTCGTCGTTGCCGGGGTAGCCTCCCAGCGATGTCAGGCCATCCGGCGCGAGCGCAATGAAGCCGGCCTTGGCCAAGCGCCGGGCGACGTCTTCGATATAGGGGTTGAGCCCACGATTTTCATGCACCACGACCACCGCCGGCACTTTGCCGGTGGCCTTGGCCGGGCGTACCCAGTAGCCGCGCACTGTGCCGTTGCCCTTGGGCGAGGGGTAGGTGATGTAGTCGGCAACGATGTCCGGGTCGGTGAATTTCACTTGCTCGGCCAGGGCGTAGTTGGGGCTCAGGGCAGCGAGCAGCGCCGACGCGGTCAGCCCGCCAAAGGTGAACAATGCGGCGCGGTCGAGAAATTGGCGGCGGTTGATCTTGCCGTGGGCGTAGCCGTCGTAGAGCTCCAGCAGTTCGGGGGCAAAGTCTTTGGCGGTGAGACGAGTCATCGGTGCTGTCCTCGATTAGCGGTGCCAGTCAATGTAGACCAGGATCACTCATTACGACCGTGGGCGGCGGCGGCGAGTTGCCCGGTATCGACGCGCACGAACACCGAATCGCCGATCGCCGTGAGTACATCGCCGGCATACACCTCGCAGACCACGCGACTTTTGCGCCCCACATCGCCCTCGACCCGGGCACGCAAGGTCAGCGTGACGCCCAGGGGCGTGGGCTTGATGAATTTGATCCCGAGATGGCCGGTCACGCAGTCGATACGCGGCAGGCTGCCGGGTTCACGTTGTTCGGCGCGGTAGTGGTAGGCCATGGCGGTCCAGTTCGAGTGGCAGTCCAACAGCATGGCGATCAGGCCACCGTAGACCAGGTCCGGCCAGCCGCTGTATTTCGCTTCCGGTTGGTGCTCGGCGACCACATGAACGCCGTCGGCATCCCAACGGCTCTTGATATGCAGGCCGTGGGGGTTGCTGCCGCCGCAGCCGTAGCAGATGCCTTCGGGGGCGGTGGTGTCTTGCAGTGAAGGGGTGTGCATGCCAAGTCCTTATTGTTCTGGGATGACTCTCCTGTTTAACAGGACACGCGCCGGATGGGAATAATGCCATCGCAGCAGACGCTAGCGCGCAAACCGCTTGGCCCCGGCCACACAGCCGATCACCGCGACCGTCACCAGCACCATGCCCAGGCTGACCTGCTCATGCAGCAGGCCCGCCGCCAGCGCCAGGCCGAAGAACGGTTGCAGTAGCTGCAACTGGCCGACCGCGGCGATGCCGCCCTGCGCCAGCCCGCGGTACCAGAACACAAACCCGATCAACATGCTGAACAGCGCCACATAGCCCAGGCTCAG
>NZ_JAKNRV010000362.1:0-5003 GCF_023072625.1 Pseudomonas emilianonis | reverse complement strand
CACACGCCGGGCGCGAGCACAAAGCGCCACAGCGGGCTGACCAGGTACACGTTGAGCCAGTCGGCACCCAGGCTGTGTTGGCTGGCGAGCAAACCCGCCGCCAGCCAGCTGTCCCACGGGCCGATAAAACTCTGCGGTAAGGCGCGGCTGACAAAATCCCCGCGACTGGCCAACTTGCCGTAGAAGCCCAGCGTCGTCATAACCGCTCCGGCAGGCTGAAGCCACTGAGCACGCGGCTCTTGAACGGGTTGAAGGCGCTGTTGGCGCGCAACTCGTAGACGATGCTCGCACTGTCGACCCGCAGGCGCAGGCTGAAGCGGTCCGGCGCATTGCCGGGCGTGAGGTCCGATTGTTCGAGCAGGCGGAACCAGGCCCACGGGCCGTCCAGGGTCACGCCAGAACGGCCGCTGGCCGACGGCGGCATGATGGAAATACGCACCACGCCAATGCTGCCGGGGTTCGGCCACTGCATCGCCACCGGGCGGCTCGGGCCGTGGTCGTAGCTCAATTGCTGGCCGTCGAGGTCAAGCAGGAACTGGGTGATGCTGGCGTCCATCGCCACCGGTTTGAGCTCAAAACGCACGATCGGCTGAGTACCGCCTGCGCGAAAGAACGCGTCACGGATCGTCGCGGCACGCTGGAAGGTTTGCAGCACGCCCGGCGCAATCCCGAGCTTCTGCGCGGCGCCCGGCTGCCAGCGCCAGGTCTGTGCCGACGTATCCACGTAGGGCTGCAGGTATTTGCGGAAGTAGTTATCCATCACCCCGCCCACGCCGAAGAACTGGCCGAAATCATCCAGCGTCGCGTCACGGGCGCTGCCCGGCGACATCGGATAACGCCCGGCCAGGGACTGGCGATACACGTTCACCACTTCACTGACCCAGGCCGCGTTCAGTTGGTTACGCACGCCGCCCATCATGCTGTTGGTGGTCGAGTTGACCACCGACTTGACCATGCCCTGCACCAGCGGCGGCTGGCGCTCGGCGTTCAGGCTGACCCGCGTGGCTGCAGCCGCCGCCTGGTTCTTCGCCTCGCCGAGCAAGGCATCGCCGCTGGCGCCGACCATGGCGCTGACTTGCACGTACAGCGCGTTCATGTCGGCCAGCAGGCCGTCGATAGCCGCCGGCTCGCCTTCGTTCTTGCTGACGATGCTGTTGAGCTCGGCAAAGTGCGCGGTCACCGGGTCGTCCGCAGTGGCCGGCGTATTCGCGCTGGGCTGCTCCTGGCCGAGCAGGTTGCCCAGGCGCTCCTTGAGCTTGTCCACACCGCCTTCAACCGGCACGCCTTTGGCCGCCAACTGGCGTTCTTCCGCCTGCAAGTCGGTTTCCTTGGCCACCGCCACCAGCAGCTTTTTCAGCGGCGAAGTCGGCCCGGAAATCACCCGCAGCACGTCCGCCGCCTGGGCCACGCTGGTAATCGGCACAAAGTCGATGTCGGCCAGCAACGCATCCCACTGACGCTGGTAGTCCTGGAAGTACAGGCGACGCACGTCGGCAGCCAGGCTGACCACGTTCTGCTGGTCGGCCTGCTCCTGGCCGAGCACCCATTGCTCTTCGGCCAGGGTGCCGGTCTGGTTCAGGCTGCTCAGCAGGAACGCCTGGCGATAGCCTTTGGCGGTGAAGAAACCACTCAACGGCTCACCCAACGGCTTGCCGCTCTTGCGGCTGAACACCAGCGCAGCGTCGCGGCCGGCGGCTTCGTTGATACGGAAGTCAGCAATGCCTTCGGGCAGTTTCTGGCGTTTGACCCGGTCATACACGCGCTGGGCCACCGGCAGTTGTTGCAACTGGCGACGCAGGTCGTCGATCAAGCGCGGGTCGAGGCGTGCGCTCGGCGGGTGGCGTTCGAACAACGCCTGCATGTGTTCGGCCAGCGCCTGGCGCTGATCGGCAGGCAAATCGCGCGGCAGGTTGCGATCCCAGTCGAGGGCGATCCAGGCTTTGATGAAGTCCGGGTCGTAATGCTCGGTGTCGGCGAGCATCAGGTAAGCCTTGAGGCCTTCGTAGAGGAAGTCGGAATTACCGCCGCCGTGCAGTTGCTCCTCGATGCGCGTCACCAGGCGTGGCGCTAAGACGGCAATCAACAGCTTGCGATAAACGCTGGCGGATTCGGCTTCGAGCATATCGCCTTGATACAGACCCAGGCCCTCGGACCAACTTGGCGAATCACCGGCGAGGTGTTTCACCGCGTTGAGCAACGGCAGCACGGCGAGCACTTCGCGCTGTGCCGGGCTGAGGTTCTGTACCGCCTGGCCCAGGGGAGCGACCTTCTGGTCGACCTGGGCGATATACGCCTGGTTGGCGCGATAACTGACCCACCACAGGCTGCTGACCACGATCACCAGCGCCACGGTGGCCGCGAGCACGCCGCGCGCGATCCATTTGCGCCGCCGCTCGACCTGCGGGTTGACGCCCACCAGCCCGCGCTCGGCAAAGGCTACCGCGCTGAACAGTTTCTCGATGAAGTAACTGCGCCCGCTACCGCTCTGGCGCGCGAGGTGCTGGCGGTCCAGGTTCATGCTCTGGGCCATGGCGCCGATCAAGCGATCGATCGGGCTGCCTTCCTGAGTGCCACTGGTGAAGTACACACCGCGCAGCAATACGCGCTCTTCAAAGGCGTTGGGTTTGAACACGCCTTCGAGGAAACCTTGCAGGCAATCCTTCAACGCGCCGAACTGCTGCGGGAAGCCGTAGATCAGGTCGCGCCGTGCCGGGTCGCGCTCCTGTTGCAGGCGTTCGACCAGGCGTTCGTTGAGGCGCTGTTCGAGGCCGGCAAATTCGCTTTGCAGGTGGGCCAGCGGGCTGTCGCCGTGCTTGCCGTCGTCCAGGGCAAAGGTCATGCCCCACACCTGGGCGCGCTCTTCTTTGCTCAGGTTGTCGAAAAACTCCATGAAGCCGGGCACCAGGTCGAGCTTGGTCAGCATCAGGTAGATCGGGAAGCGCACGCCCAGTTGGGTGTACAGCTCCTGGATACGCAGGCGAATCGCCGCCGCGTGGGCAGCGCGTTCGGCATCGCTGCCCAGCAGCAGGTCCGACAGGCTGATGGCGATAAAGGCGCCATCGATCGGGCGGCGCGAACGCTGCTTTTTCAACAGGTCGAGGAAGCCCAGCCAGGCGGCTTTGTCCACCGTGGAGTTGCTGTCCTGGGTGGTGTAGCGGCCGGCGGTGTCGAGCAATACGGCCTGGTCGGTAAACCACCAGTCGCAGTTGCGCGTGCCCCCGACGCCGCGCACCGCACCGGCACCCAATTGGGCTGCCAGCGGGAAATGCAGCCCGGAATTGACCAGCGCGGTGGTCTTGCCCGAACCCGGCGGGCCGATGATCACGTACCACGGCAGTTCGTAGAGGTTGCGCCGCTCATCACCGCCGAGCTTGGCTTTTTTCAGCAGGGCCAGGGCTTCGTCCATGCGCTGGCGCAGGGTGGTGAGTTCTTCGGCGGTAGCGACGCTGTTGGGGTCGGCCGGGGTTTGCGCGGCCAGGCTGCGCATCACTTCGGCGGCCTGGTGGCGGGCCTGGAGGATGCGGAACACGCGGTAGGCGAGCCACACCGCAAACACCAGGATGATCAGCGCCCAGCGCCGCCCTTCGGGCATCAGTACGTCGAGCAACGGCCCGACAAACCAGATGATCAGGCTCAGGGCGATCAGGCCCAGCAACGGGATCACCCAGCGAATCATGAAACTGAAAAACGCCTTCACTCGACGCCCTCCGCGAGTACGGTGATTTCAACCCGA
The DNA here is from genome assembly GCF_023072625.1 of Pseudomonas emilianonis. Classification (NCBI taxonomy): domain Bacteria; kingdom Pseudomonadati; phylum Pseudomonadota; class Gammaproteobacteria; order Pseudomonadales; family Pseudomonadaceae; genus Pseudomonas; species Pseudomonas emilianonis. The sequence goes on along the minus strand of NZ_JAKNRV010000362.1, from coordinate 1,270 downwards.
CGATTGCGGGCACGGCCTTCTGCGGTGGCGTTGGTGGCCACCGGCTCAGTGTCGCTTCGGCCCTCGGCACTGAAGCGATCGCCCTGGCCGGTCTTGGCCGCAAGGATCTCCAGCACTGACTTGGCCCGCGCTTCGGACAAGGCCCAGTTGGACGGGAAGCGCAGCGTGGCAATCGGGCGGTTGTCGCTGTGCCCGGTGACGCGCACCTGGCCCTTGACCTTGCGGATCGCGTCGGCAATGCGCAGCATCAACGGCTGGTAGTCATCGACGATGCTGGAGCTGGCCGAGGCAAAAAGCTCATCACCGCGGATAGTCACGACGGAACGGTCGACCTTGTCTTCCACCGCAACGCGGCCGGCCTTGATGTCTTCCACCAGAAAACCGGCCAGGCGCGGGCGCTCGATCACTTTCGGCTGCGCCACGGGGCGGTCGATGGCCTGCACCGGGATCTCGCCCAGCGCATGGATATTCTTGAACACCGGCTCGGCGTCCGAGGCCAGCTTCATGCGCAGGCCAAACAGCAGCGCCAGCAGCAGCGCCAGGCCGATGGCCACGGCGATCCATGGCGGCACGAACTGCGCCAGGCGATCGCGTACCACGCTCACGCCGCGCCAATGCGGCGACAGTTCGCGCTCATGCTCGCCACGTGCGCTGCGAATTGCCGCCGCGGTGCGTTCACGCAGGGCTTCCAGTTGGCTGCGCCCATCGTTCATCACGCGGTAGCGACCTTCGAAACCCAGGCACAGGCACAGGTACAACAGCTCCAGCAGGTACAAGCGCTCGCGTGGGCTTTGCAGGCAATGGTCGAGTAGCTGAAAGACCTTTTCGCCGCCCCAGGCTTCGTTGTGGACGGTGATCAGCAGGCTCTGCTTGCCCCAATCGCTGGTGCTGCCCCACGGCGTGCTCAATACGGCCTCATCCTGACGGGAAAACAGCATCGGCAGGAAAATCACCGCCAAGGCCACCAGCACCAGGGCGCCGACCATTCGCTGCTTGTATGCGCTATCCAGTAATGCCATGTGCAGCTTCCTCCGTGGAGCGCCGGGCCAACCATTCGAGCGCCTCGGCAACACAATAAAATGACCCGAACAACAGAATCTCGTCCTCGGGCGTAGCAACCGCACACTGCGCTTCAAGGGCCGCAGTGACGCTTGCATACGACGTCACGCGCGCACCAAGGTTCTGCAAGGCAACCTCAAGCTCGGCGGCCGGCCGGCTGCGCGGCGTGTCCAGGGGCGCAACCGCCCAGGCCTGGACATTCGCCAGCAAC
>NZ_JAKNRV010000361.1:0-5032 GCF_023072625.1 Pseudomonas emilianonis | reverse complement strand
ATCATCGGCGATGGCATGCTGCGCGAGTTGGCCTACACCGGCCGCCAGTTCGGCGCCGAGCAAGCGCGCAGCATCGGCCTGGTCAATCGTGTGTACCCCGATCAGGAAAGCCTGTTGGCCGGTGTACTGGAAATTGCCCAGGAAATCGCCACCAAGTCGCCGATTGCCGTGACCGGCACCAAGGCCATGATCAGCTACATGCGTGACCATACAGTCAATGATGGTCTGGAATACGTTGCCACCTGGAACGCAGCTATGTTGCAATCCAACGACCTGCGCGTGGCCATCGCGGCCCATATGAGCAAGCAGAAACCCGAATTCGTGGATTGACTGACATGACCCCAGGCTGGATTACCACCACACTGCTGGACAACGACACTCCCGGCGGCCTGGCCGTCGCCCGTAGCCGCGACGGCTTTTTACACGACGCCAATGGCCCGCTGTTCCCGCGCGAATGGCTCAAGCGCCAGGACCTGTCGGTGTTTGCCGAACACGGCATTGGCCATCTCGACGGCGAGCCGGTGTACCTGCTGGAACTCAACGCCGCCAGCGCCGTGCCTGGTTGCAGTTGGCAAGGCCTGCGCGGCTTTCTGCTGCAAGGTGATCACACCGTGTACAAAGTGCTGGGCTACGCCGCGCAGATCGGCACCTGGGCGCGGGAGCATCGTTTTTGTGGCAGTTGCGGCCAGGCCATGGTCCAGGTGCCCCGGGAGCGGGCGATGTTCTGCGAGGCCTGTGACCTGCGCAGCTACCCGCGCATCTCGCCGAGCATGATTGTGCTGGTGACCCGTGGCGATGAGGTCCTGCTGGCGCGTTCGCCGCGCTTTGTCCCCGGGGTCTACAGCACGTTGGCGGGGTTTGCCGAGCCGGGCGAGTCGGCCGAAGACTGCCTGATCCGCGAGGTGCGCGAAGAAGTGCAGGTGGAGGTCAGGAATATCCAGTACATGGGCAGCCAATGCTGGCCGTTTCCGCATTCGATGATGCTGGGCTTCCATGCCGAGTACGCCGGTGGCGATATCGTGCCCCAGGCCGATGAGATCGAGGACGCGCAGTGGTTCAACATCCACGACCTGCCGCCGTTGCCGGCGTCACGCTCGATTGCGCGTTACCTGATCGACCTCTACGTGGCCCGCCGCTTAGGCCACGCTGAACCAGTGCTGCCAGGCTAGGCGCACCGTCAGGCCGAGGACCACGGTGATAAACACCGGGCGAATGAATTTGGCGCCGCCGCTGATTGCGCTGCGTGCGCCAAAGAACGCGCCGCCCATCACCGAAACGCCCATGGCCAGCCCGACGATCCAGTCCACCGAGCCGTTGATGATAAACACCGACAGCGCCGCCGCGTTGCTGACGAAGTTCATGCTGCGCGCTACGCCGCTGGCTTTGACCAGGTCGATGGGGTGCAGCAGCATCGTGCTCACCGTCCAGAACGCGCCGGTGCCGGGGCCGGCTACGCCATCGTAGAAGCCCAGGCCGAAGCCTTGGGTGGCTTGCCATTTCTTCTTGATCGGAGCGTCGCCCTCCAGCGGCGCCTTGGGCGTACCGCCGAACAACAAATACAGGCCACAACCGAAGACGATCACCGGGAGCATCTTGTTCAGGGTTTCGGCAGGCAGGTAGTGGGCGACGATGGCGCCGGCCAGGGCGCCGACAAACGTACCGACGATGGCGTGTACCCACTGGCGCGGGTGGAACAGCTTGCGCCGGTAGAACGTGAAGCTGGCGGTGGCTGAGCCGAAGGTGGAGCTGAGTTTATTGGTACCCAGCACCAGGTGGGGCGGCATGCCGGCCGTGAGCAGGGCCGGGGTGGTGAGCAAGCCGCCACCGCCGGCGATGGCGTCGATGAAACCGGCGATGAACGCGACGACGGCCAGGATGGCGAGGGTGGTGAGGTCTACGCTGAGTTCGAAGGGCATTTGGCAGGGCTTATAGTTGGCAGGGCGCTATGCGAGAGGCCGCCATCTTACCTGCCTGATGTACGCAGCTCCAAATGTGGGAGGGGGCTTGCTCCCGATTGCGGTGGGTCAGCCAGCTTGTGTGTAACTGACCCACCGCAATCGGGAGCAAGCCCCCTCCCACATTCAAACATTGCTGGCCTGGCTATTTGTGGGTGCCTAGCCACTCCAGCGCTGTGCGCCAGATGCAAATTCCGAGGAAGTACGCCGACATCAGCGACCACAACCCAAACGTCCACGGGTTGGTGTTCGGGTAATCCACCACCATCAAAAAGCTGCACAGCAACCAGATCGTGGTCACCGCGATGTTGATCGGCATGAAGCGCTTGACCCGGAACGGGTGCAGGAACTTCATCGGCGTCACGGTCAGCAGCGCCAGGCCAATCACCGTCAGCAACGTCACCCACGCGGCGGGCTGGATGATATACACGCAGAGGGCAACCACGTTCCAGGCGGCGGGGAAGCCGACGAAGTAGTTGTCCTTGCTTTTCATATTCACATTGCAGAAGCAGAACAGCGACGACACCAGGATCACCGACACCGTGAACAGGTGGGTAAAGTCCGGCAGGTCGATATAGCGGTAGATAAACAGTGCCGGAATAAACACGTAGGTCAGGTAATCGATCACCAGGTCCAGCACCGAGCCGTCAAAGCTAGGCAGCACCGTGCTGACATTCACGCGGCGGGCCAGGGAACCGTCGACGCCATCGACCACCAGCGCCAGGCCCAGCCACAGCAGGCAAGCCTTGGGCGAGTTTTCCAGCAGCGCCAGTGTGGCGAGGAAGGCCAATACCACACCGGTGGCAGTAAAGCCGTGGGCGCCCCAGGCTTTCAGTCTGGCTACATGCAGGGTCGATATCACGGGCGGTTCTCCAAAGGGTGAAACGGGCCAGCCGACGCTGTGACAGCGTCGAGTCTGGCCAGGGAATGCAGGTATCGACCGGGAAGGGGGGGATAAGGTTCACCATCCCGGTAATTGCTTAGCGTAGCAAGCGTGGGACGTTTCGGCATCAGCCCTGGCGGAATACCAAGGCTTTCAAGCCACTTTGCCGATCGATATCCGGGAATTCCGGTGGGTTATCCAGCCGTTCGACAAAGCGCAAGCCCGGTGCTTCGCGGGTGACGCCGTCGATCAGGAAGTCCTCGCCAAACGCCGGGTCATTCATGCACGCCAGCACCGTGCCTTGTGGTGTGAGTAAATCCGGCAGGCGGCGCAGCACGCGCTGGTAGTCCTTGGTCAGCAGGAAACTGCCTTTCTGGAAGGACGGTGGATCGATGATCACCAGATCATAAGGGCCGCTGTGGATGACCTTGGCCCAGGACTTGAACAAATCATGGCCAAGAAAGGTCACGCAGCTCAGATCATGACCATTCAGGCGATGGTTGTCGCGACCGCGGCTCAGGGCGCCGCGGGCCATGTCCAGGTTCACCACATGCTCGGCGCCGCCTTCGATGGCCGCCACGGAAAAACCACAGGTGTAGGCGAACAGGTTGAGTACCCGCAGCCCGTTGGCCTGTTCGCGCACCCAGTTGCGGCCGTAGCGCATGTCGAGAAACAGCCCGCTGTTCTGTTTTTTACCGAGGTCGATCAGGTAGCGCAGGCCGCCTTCGGTAATGGTCAGCTCATCGATGGCGTCGCCCACCAGCCATTCGGTGGTGCTTTGCGGCAGGTAGCGGTGTTGCAGGGCCACCGTGTGAGCGCCGTACTGCGCCCATTCGAACTGAACCAGCAGCTGTTTCAACGCTTCCAGTTGCGCTGCCTCCGGTTCCTTGAACAGCGCGACCAGTACCACGCCCTGCAACCAGTCCACGGTCAGTTGCTCCAGGCCCGGCCAGCAACGGCCGCGCCCGTGGAACAGACGCCGGGTTTCAGTCGGTGCGTTGGCCAGGGCGGTCAGCAGGTGGGCGTGCAGTGTGGCGAGGGCGTCTGGGTTCATCGTTGAGCGTCGTTCATTGAGCGGGCGGCATTTTAAACACAATGGCGGGGTTTCGGGGGGTTGGAGCACAACGTGCCGGGAAACGTCTGATTGGCAGCGATTCATGCTCGAAATACGCTTTTTCGCGCCTTGCATCAGGCAAAAAATCCTCAGCCATCGACATAAACTGAAAAAAAGCCTGGAGGTGCCCATGAATGGTTTCGCGAGTGCAGTGAATCACACCACAACGGATCAGCTCGCTGGTGATCAAGTCGAGCAGGACGAATGGCGGCACCGACGGCTTCGGTCGCCGTGATACGCGGGCGGCGATTGAGAGCTATGGCCTCCAGGCGGAGCGTGCAGCTTCCTGAGTCTAAATGTGGGCGGGGGCTTGCCCCCGATTGCGGTGGGTCAGTGCCCCATAAGCTGACTGACACACTGCTATCGGGGGCAAGCCCCCTCCCACATTTTAGTGTTGTGGTGTGTTTTAGAGCGTGGCGACCAGGGCTGGCCCAAAGGCCTCTTTCAAGAACACGGGGGCGATATACCGCTGGTAATGCGCCTCGGACAGCAGGAAAAACTCGCGGTCAATCCCATCGCGCAAATCCGCCAGGCTGTGCTCGCGAAACTCCGGTAGCAGCACCAGGCCATACGCATCCAGCTTGGAAATCACCCGCGCACCCCGGGCAATCAACTGGTAGGCCCAGCAATACGGCGACTGGTGCGGCATAAAGCGAATCTTTCGGCTTTCCAGTTGCTGGCGCAGCCGCTGTGGGTCGAACACGTCCAGCTTGGAGGCCATCACCTGCACCAGCAGTTGCTCAAGTCGCAACCACACGGCGTGCTTTTCCTCGGCGTTGTAGCCATTCCACTGGATGACTTCATGGTGATAACGCTTGCACCCGCGGCAGACCAGGTCACCGTAAACGGTGGAACACAGGCCGACGCAGGGGGTCTTGATGGTTTGATTGGGCATAAAAAAACATCGGCAGGTGAAACAACACGGCCCCTGAAGGGGCCGTTTTTTCAATCAGTCCCAGCTCAACGCACCGCCAGTCTGATACTCGATCACACGGGTCTCGAAGAAGTTTTTCTCTTTCTTCAAGTCCATGATCTCGCTCATCCATGGGAACGGGTTGGTCGTCCCTGGATACTCTTCCT
>NZ_JAKNRV010000360.1:0-5040 GCF_023072625.1 Pseudomonas emilianonis | reverse complement strand
CGCTCAGCAGCACGCTGCCCAGCAGCAGGGCGCGGCGCATCAGTAGCCGCCTTTCTTGCCGATGCCGGCGTAGACGAATTCGTAATGCACTTCGCAGCGTTCGAACCACGGTGCGACGCCGGTTTCCTTGTCGGTATGGCGGCCCAGGGACTGGTGGCCGCTGGGCGGCAATACGCTGAAGGTCAGGGTGTATTTGCCCGGGCCCTGCAGCTTGACGTTGTCGCCGTAGTGCGGCCCGTCATTGGCGACCATGGCGTGGAAGTCACCGGTGATCGGCGTGTCGCTGCCTTGCTTTTTCAAGGTAAAGGACAGGTTCAGGTACGGCACGAAACTGCCTTCCTGGAAGCCTTGGGCATTGTCCGCCGTGGCGCGTACATCGGCTTCAAGGTGGACGTCGGAGTCGGCCGTGGCGCGCATCATGCCGGCGGGCGCCATCTCGATCGGTTGCAGGTACACCGCGCCGATTTCCAGGCCTGGGCAGTGCTGCGGCTCGCCGATCGGATACTCCTTGGCGAACGCCGCAGAGGTGGACAACAGCAGGACCAGGGACAATGAAGAAGGGATACGCATGGAGGCTTCCTGACGGGGAGGGGAGAAAACCCGAGTCTAGAAAGGTTGATCGTAAATAATAATGATTCTTGTCAAGTTTCTGCGATATTTCATGTTGGCCGACCTTGACGGCGGTCAAGGTTATCCTCCCTTGCTCAGGTTAGGTTGGCTCTATCGTTCGCCGGTAGGGAACCTCGTCATGGCCAAGCCTTTTCCGCTGCACCCCAAACACCCCGAACGCATCTGTTGGGGCTGCGACCGCTATTGCGCCACGACCGACCTGGCCTGTGGCAACGGCGCCGACCGCACCATGCACCCGGCCGAGATGATCGGTGATGACTGGTACGAGCACGGCGACTGGGGGCTCACCCCCGAACCACCTGCCACGGACGAGCCGTCAGCTGCCTGAGCAGTGTTTGGGTTTCGTGTCTTGAGACGTTGACGAGGGCTTTTCGCAGCAAACTCGATGGAACCCTGAGGTCGGATGCTTGACCTAACTCATAGACCTCAGGAGGTGAACCATGCAAATCGAATATATCTGGATCGCATTGGCAGTGATTCTGCTGCTGTTGGAATTGTGGGCGATCAACATTGTATTGCGCAGCACCAGCGGCTGGGAGACCAAGGGGTTGTGGTTGGTGGTCCTGATCTTTGTGCCGTTGCTGGGGCTGATCGCCTGGGTGATGGCGGGGCCCAAGCGAGAGATGCAGGAGCCGCGTAAAAGCTAGGTGATATCCGCAAAAAAACAGGCGCCGATGGGCTAATGCTGGTCAGTTAAGCGATAGAGCAGGTAACCGCTAACCCGTGGCTAGGGAGCTTGCTCCCGCTGGACTGCGTAGCAGTCCCCTCTGTTGGGGCCGCTTCGCGTCCCAGCGGGAGCAAGCTCCCTCGCCACATTGACAGTGTTCTTCCTTAACTGACTGGCATTACGCCGATGGGCGCCTGTTTGCATTCAAGGCTGGCCGCTGTAGTCGGCCGTCGATATAAACGCAATGGCTGGTTGTACGGCCGATGGGCGGTTACTCTCTGTGCTCAGTTCAGGGAGAGGTGACCCCGATGTCGTTGATCACAACCATCGAAGACTTACGCAAGCTGGCGCAAAAACGCGTTCCAAGGATGTTTTACGACTACGCCGATTCCGGCTCTTGGACTGAAAGCACTTACCGGGCAAATGAAAGCGATTTTGCCCAGATCAAATTCCGCCAACGGGTGGCGCGCAATATCGATGAGCGCTCGATCCGCGCCACCATGATCGGCCAGGACATGGCTATGCCGGTCGCCCTGGCGCCCACTGGCCTGGCCGGGATGCAGCATGCCGATGGTGAAATTCTCACGGCCCGCGCCGCTGCGGCCTTTGGCCTGCGCTACACCTTGTCGACCATGAGCATTTGCTCCCTGGAAGACATCGCCGAACAGGTCGGCCAGCCGTTCTGGTTTCAACTCTATGTGATGCGCGACCGCGCCTTTATCGAGCAGTTGATCGAGCGCGCCAAGGCCGCTGGTGTCGATGCGTTGGTGTTGACCCTGGACCTGCAGATCCTCGGGCAACGTCACAAGGACCTGATCAACGGCCTGTCGGCGCCACCCAGGCTGACGCTGCCAAATATCCTCAACATGATGACCAAGCCGCGCTGGGTGATGGGCATGCTCGGCACCAAGCGCCATGGCTTCGGCAATATCGTCGGGCATGTCAAAGGCGTGGCCGACATGAGTTCGCTGTCGTCGTGGACCGCCCAGCAATTCGACCCGCGCCTGAGCTGGGACGATGTGGAGTGGATCAAGAAGTGCTGGGGCGGCAAGCTGATCATCAAGGGCATCCTCGATGTGGAAGATGCGCGCCTGGCCGCCAATGCCGGCGCCGATGCGTTGGTGGTGAGCAACCACGGTGGTCGTCAGCTGGATGGCGCGCCGTCGAGCATCAGCCAATTGCCGGCGATCGTCGAGGCGGTGGGCGAGCGTATTGAAGTGTGGCTCGATGGCGGTATTCGTTCCGGCCAGGACGTGCTCAAGGCGATGGCATTGGGCGCCAAAGGCACCATGATCGGTCGCCCGCATTTGTACGGTTTGGGCGCGATGGGTGAAGCGGGGGTGACCAAGGCGCTCGAGATCATCGCCCGCGAGTTGGACGTGTCGATGGCACTGTGCGGGTATAACGATATACGCGATGTGAATCGCGATATTTTGCTGCCTGGCACCTTTCCCCAAGGTGCGGGTTGAGCAAAAAAATCGTAAAAAAATAAAAAGAGTTGTCCACGAAAACCGTGGGTATCTCTGTGGATAACTTTGCGCGGGCCCGGCGGGGGTTGGCGATTCAGCCCAAGGTCAATATTTGATCAACTTCTGGCGCGGGCCAGCATAGGCTGGGTTTGCGCTTGACAGCCCCGTGCGAACCCAGTGCCGAAAACACACTTTATGAGGCGTTGGTGTGCCCAGTTGAGTGGGTGACGACCTGTGTCGGCATCTTCGTCATCACCTGCACCCGATTGCGTCCATGGGCCTTGGCCTGGTACAGCGCCTGGTCGGCCTGGGACAGTAAGTGCGAGAGATCATGGCCTGCCGCCGTGGTGGTCACGATGCCGATGCTCACGCTCAAGAACCCCGGCGTCAGCAGGTCCAGTTCGGCAAACCCGCGGCGGATGCGTTCGGCCACTTCAAACGCACCGGCCGCATCGCTGTCGACCAGCAGGCAGGCGAACTCTTCACCGCCGATACGCGCAAACACATCACCGCTGCGCAGCGTTGCCCGGGTCACCTGGCTGAAGGCGATCAGCACCTGGTCGCCCATGGGGTGGCCGAAACTGTCGTTCACGCGCTTGAAGTGGTCCAGGTCGCACAGCAACAGGGCTGCGCTGCGCTGGTGACGGTTGCAGTCGGCCAGCAGTTTTTCGCCCTTGAGCATAAAGGCGCGGCGGTTGCCGGCGCCGGTCAGTGCATCGCTGAAGGCGGCGGCCTTGAAGCGCAACTCGGCGCGCTCCTTGACCATCGCCAGGGTGACGTAGGCAATGCCGATGGCATACAGCATCGATTCAAACAGCATGAACGAGAAAAACGGCACGCCTTCGCCCCCCGAGGCCTGGGCGTTTTTCATCGGCAGGCCGGGGTCGGTGAGCGCGCGTATGCTATAGAACGCGGTATGCAAAAGGGTCAGCACCAGGGCGGGGGCGTAGGCGACTTCCAGGGTCGCGCGGTTGCGCCACAGCTCCAGGGCCGACAGCACGCCATAACTGGCCGCCAGCAGCGAATACAGGGTGACCCGCGCCGACAGCGAAGCATAAAACTGCGGCAGCAGGCACATCAACAGCCACACGCCACACCCGGCAAAAATCCCCGGCAGGCTGGGCTTGCGTTGCACGAAGGCGCGCATGGCGGTCCAGTTCATCGCGGCGCTGAGCAACAGCACGACATTGCCGAGGATCAATGCGACAAAGTCCACGCCCACGCCGCGCACCACGATCAGCCCGGTGCCCAGGGAGGCGAGCAGCAGCATGATGCCGAGATAGCCCAGGGTTGGCTCGCGGCCACGGCTCCAGGCATGCACGGTGAGCAGGCCCATCAGGCAGAACACGAACACGGCCACTATCAGTAGCGTCGGGATATGCAGCGACATTGCCTTGCCCTTGGAGAGACCTTTTGTGGGCGCGATTGTAGCGGTATGCGACCCGCTTGACGCTGACCTTGCCACCGCGACATGCTCCTGCTCCTTTGAGCAAAGGCCCGACCATGGACAACAGCCCCGTTCGCATCACCGCCGAAGAGACGCTTTCGGACAATTGGTACCTGCTGAAAAAATACAGCTTCGACCTACGCCGCCGCGACGGCAACTGGCAGGCCCAGACCCGCGAGGTGTACGACCGGGGCAACGGCGCGACCATCCTGCTGTACAACCGCGCACAGCGCACCGTGCTGCTGATCCGGCAGTTCCGCATGCCCACCTTCGTCAATGACTACCCCGGTTACCTGATCGAAGCCGCGGCCGGGTTGCTGGACAACGCCAGCCCCGAGGAACGCATTCGCCTGGAAGCCGAGGAAGAGACGGGCTATCGGGTGGGGCATGTGGAGAAGATTTATGCGGCGTTCATGAGCCCGGGGTCGGTGACTGAGCGGATTCACTTTTTTCTCGGTGAGTACCAACCGGGGGATCGGGTGGGCACGGGCGGTGGGATTGAAGAGGAGGGTGAGGATATCGAGGTGCTGGAATTGGGATTTGAGCGGGCGCTGGCGATGGTGGAGAGTGGGGAGATTGTGGATGGGAAGACCATCATGTTGTTGCAGCATCTGGAGTTGCGGATGTTGAAAGAGGGGTGGTGAGGGTTTGGGTTTGGGTGATTGTGTACATATCCGTTATTTAGGTAACGGCGGCTTATGGTTCCGCTCTTACAGCGGGTCACTTTTGGCAAACGCCCCAAAAGTAACCAAAAGGTCTTTGCCCCACCACTCGGCACCTCGCCTAGGCTCGGTGTGCCCGAACGCAGGCTTTGGAGCGTGGGCCGC